>NZ_JBQSYD010000014.1:0-100587 GCF_052378905.1 Halomonas sp. AOP22-C1-8
ATTGGAGCAGGTGGGGCTTAATGAAACATTTTTATCTCGCTACCCCCACCAGATATCAGGTGGCCAACGGCAGCGGGTGGCGATAGCCAGAGCCATCATACTGGATCCTGACATTATTCTGCTGGATGAGCCTACTTCAGCGTTGGATGTTTCTGTCCAGGCCGAGATACTTAATCTTTTAGCAACCTTGCGCACCCGTCATCAGTTAACGTATCTCATGGTGTCACACGATCTTGGCGTTATTGCTCATCTTTGCGATCGTGTTGCCGTGATGAAGGGGGGAGAGGTGGTCGAGGTCGTTTCCAGAGAAGAGCTGATGGACGGAAATATAGCGCATCCCTATACGCAAAGCCTTTTACAGCATGCTTTTAACCGCGAATAAGGCTCTGGTTCAATAGAAAGTAAAGGTGGGAGGGCCCACCTTTATGTTTAACGTGATTTACCGTTGAGATTGAAACAACTCTGCATTGAACGTTCTGACAAAAAAGAACACAGCGCCAAGGCTTACCGCACTACTGTTGGTCTTCTTTATCTAACCTGCTCATCCAGCCAGTCGAAAGCAGCATCTTGCATATCGGCCGTGAACGTATGTGCTTTGTCTTGCCATACGCGGGTAGTGAGGCCTTCACTTTCTCCGTAGGCATCCCATACGCTGTGCATTTTCGCCATGGCCGCTTGTACGGCGCTGGTGGGAAACAGTGGACCTTCTCCTCCGACATAAACCAGCATCGGCTTGAGTGCTGATAGCGCCGCCACATCCGGAAAGTCTAGCAGGCTCAATAATCCAGGATGTAACATTGTAAAAGCCGACTGACCGCGCAACTGATTATTGCCCGGGAGCATAACTCTTTGCTTTCTGCCATCCACCCATCGACGACGGTGGCTCTAATCTCGGGTGACAACGTCGTTGCTATTAGCGTTCTCATCTTGTCTCCTCAAGCCCGGTCGGTAACGCCAGTTCTGATGGGCTTGGTATGGCACCGGTCTGTACCATCCATTCAGCTAACAAGTTAGGCCAGCCTGCTACCGGCTTACCCTGTGCTCCCCCTATGCCGAAACCATGGCCTCCGTCACGGAAGATATGTAGCTCCGCCTTAACGCCTGCTTCATGAAGTGCAGTATAAAAAGCAACGGCGTTGGCTGGTGATACGGAGGGGTCGTCGTCGGCCATTACCAAAAACGTTTCAGGTGCATCCGTACTGACGTGCTCTTCAGGAGAGTAATCACTTTTTTGCTGCGGCGTTGGGTTATCACCAAGCAGAGCAGAGCGTGAGCCTTTATGAACGCCGTTATCCTGCATTGTCACCACCGGGTAAACCAGGGCTACAAAATCGGGGCGGGCTGAGATAACGTGTGCCTCGTTGTCCTCTTCATAAGTGGTCCGGTCATAGCCAGTAGCGAGCGATGCACCCAAGTGGCCTGCGGCGGAGAAGCCCAGAAACCCAATGCGATCAGGATTCAGCCCCCACTCATCAGCATGTCCACGCACTAGACGCATCGCGCGCTGAGCATCGGCAAGCGGCGCATCCGCGCGGTCAGTGTGTCCCTCGCCAGGCAGGCGGTAGGCAAGTAGGAAGCTGGTGACGCCCAGAGGCGCCAGTGCTTTGGCAATTTCAATCCCTTCCTTGTCGAGAACCACACGCCTATAAGAGCCGCCCGGGGCGATAATGATGGAGGTGCCGTTGGGGTTTTCTGGAACCCAAGCCGTTAGGCTTGGTTCAGCAATGCCTGTAAGGGCTCGGTCAGCCCTAAACAAGTTTTTGGAGCGCTCATCAATGGTTGGTGTGAGGTCAGCGGGTGTTCCCGCGGGCCGCTCGTCCCAAAGCGGTAGAACCGCTTCATGCTGTAAAACATCGGCCATAGCTCCCTCCTGTGCTCATAAAACCGCACAAGGCTAACGCCACCAGTCATGCGGATAAATGTAGTGTTTGTTTTTACATGGTTGATAAACCATTTAATGCGTCATGCGATCATTGTTTTTATAAAAAAAGAGTGTCTGCTGCTATGGGGAGCAAGAGACACTCAGCGCTAGTTTTACTGATTGAACACTAACCGTTGTAGAGCCAAGGCACGTGCACGCTGTTCGCTCTCAGTATTGGCTTCTTGTTGAAGCAGGGCCCTGATCTCAGCGAGCGTTACTTCATCAAAAGGCTGCGCCATTGCTGACGTGTTTTCTTCCTGAATGAACCAGTTGTCATCGCTGATATCGCCGTGAACGCTATCGGGGTAATCGCTTTCGCTTTCCATATGCAGCGATACGTTGCCCGCTAACTGAGCAGATTCTAACTGATCACCATAGGGGCTTTGGCGAACAATAAAGTTGAAGCGCTTATTGTCGATAGCCACGTTATCAACGATGGACAAAGCGCCCGAGTTGAAGTTATCGGTGAAGCCATCCATACCATTATTGAATGAAAGGTTATTTTTCACGGTGTGAGCAACAGGAAGGCCTTCGCCGCCCAACTTGAAGCCATTACCCAGGTTGCCGCCTGTTTGCTGGGTGTTAAAGGTCTGGCCATTATTAAACGCAATGGAGTTGGTAATGGTTACGGCGCCGTTAGGGCCATCCTCTACTTTGTTGAACAGGTCCCAGCCATCGTCGATATTGTGGTGCGAGATGCAATAATCGAACGAGTTGCCTTCACCGATACGCATCTTGGCGGCAAAGCCGTCGGCGTTGATGCCGGATGCGTCCTCGTTGTTATAGCTTTCGCTATAGCGCACCGTGTTATGGCTGGCCCACAGGGCGCGGCCAACGTCGGAGGGCGAGGTAATCTGAAAGCCGGTGTCCGGGGCGCTGTGGGTCACGATATGTTCGAAAACGTTATGGCTGCCGTGAATAATCAAACGCTCGCCCGCGACTTCAAGATGATCCAACTGCCAGTAATTAGCGTTATGCGACACCATACCGGTGAAGCGCACCTCAGCGTTTTCGCCGGAAAGCCGCTTTAACGCGTCTGGTGTGCCGCTGGCGGTCAGCGGAATTTCAATGGCGCCATACTCGCCGTCGGCCAAATGAATGGTGCCCCCTGGCGCGACCAGCGAGATAGCCGATTCCAGGTCTAACGGATTGTCTAGGTCGCCTGGCTGCCCTGCGCGCCCGTCCGGTGATACGTGAAGGTTGTAGGGGTCTGCAACGTCTATCAATTCAAGCATTAGGGTCGTGTGCTGGGGGTGAGTATCAGGCCCTTCGGAAGGCACGAAGGTAACGTTTAGCTCGGTGGGCTCTTTAACCTCAAGCGGAAAATGAAACAGTTGACCGGCTTCTACTTCTAGTGACTCGCCAAGCGCCTCTCCATCCTTGGCTAAGCTGAAAGTACCTGCGTAGTTGGCCAGTGCCTGCAGCGTATAATCCGATGTTGTCACGAGGCTGGGTGAGGCGATTGACCACACGAGCGGCGCTTCTAGCGCCTGATATTCAGCAGCTTGCTGGGTGTCGGCATCAGACAGCTCAATGGTGATATCGGAAACGTTGAGCCGGGCATTGCGCGAGGCAAAAAAACCTATGGACTGGTGCTCTGGGTCCTGTACCTCGACCAGGTTGGCGGGCGCCTCGATCAGCTCATGGCGGTAGATCTCATCGCCATCCTCCAGGGTAACGCTGAAATGTTCATCGCTGCGTGCAAGGCTCATGCGGTAGGTGTGTTCGCTGCCGTGGGGTATACCTTCGGCATAGTCTTCCTTGCTCAGCAGATTACCCGGGTTTCCCCACGGGTCCTGAATACCCTCGCGGTATACCGCCGTTGCATTTGCCAGCCCATCGTTCTCCCGCGTATGCGAGCGCATCAAGTTCATGACCATATTGGAGGCAGCTGGAAATTCCTCATGGCCAGCAGGTTGGGGGTTAGCGCGTGGCGCTCCCACTACATCACGAACGATAATGCCTGCACCTTCCTGACGGTTGGGTGTTGCCCCTGTTTCCGGGCCTAACTGCTCTAGTGTAAGCGTTGCTGTGAGCACGAAGTTTTTATCAGTGGGCAACGTCGTGTAATAGAAGGTACCGCCTTCATGCGAGTTGGCGAGCTTCCCGCCTCGGCTCTCAATTGTCACGTTATCAAGCAGGGCACCCGAGGAGACTGGTTCGCCATTGTGGGTCACCTCATTGGTGCCGACTTTCTCAGGCAGAATAGTGGAGCCAAAATTTAAATCCGTTGACTGGCCAAAGGTGACGCTCTGCCAAACAAGTTCGGAAGCGTCATCGGCGTGCACAAGCGAGATGCCCAAGGCGGGTGTTATAACGGTCAAGGCAAGCGAGGCTATCTTTCTCATGAGTAAACCTTATGTTCTTTATGATTGTTCTAAAAAGACTGGCCACAGCCCGAGAAAGGACGATGACGCTGAAAATTCGTCAAAAGATAATACATAGTACGTTTTGAGCTACAAATTAGCTAAAAGTATGACAGCACTAAAACAAAGATATGAATGTAGCTTTAACGTATCTCGACCCAGTCCGGGCTTTGGCCAACAGGCAGGCGATTAACTAACTGCAAATAGCCGGTCTCGCTATCTATTCGATAACTCGCAATATGATGGGAAAACTGTCCGGCGGCGATGAGATAGTGACCACAAGCAGTAATGGCAAAGCCACGGGGGCGGTTCTCCGTCTCAAAATACTTTTCAAAGTGGATTGTGCCATCTGATTGCAGATTAAAGAGGTGCAGCGTTGAGGTGGCTTTTTCAGAGGCATACAGAAAGCGAGCATCCGGAGTAATATGAATATCCGCTGCTTGAAATGCCTCTTGCTGATCAGGTAAGTACGCCGTTTGCAGGTGGTTTAAACCTTCTGCACCATAACGGACGACGTTAACTGTGCCGTTACGTTCGCCAATGATGTACGCAATAGGCTGGGTAGGGTGATAGGTAATATGCCTTGGTCCAGTGCCCTCTGAGAGCATAAGCTCATCAATACATTGAGCCGGAAACGAGGCAGCGCTACCGGAAGACCGTGATTCCCATTGCCATTGATATATAACGTCTTTGCCAAGGCCCGTAGCTAGAATAGTCTTGTTGTCTGGCGCCATGCGCAGCATATGCGCATTCACAATTTCTTGAATCTGATGGGGCTTTACCGCTATACGGTTATCTTGCTGTATGTCAAAAACGCTGACGTGATGATCGATAAAAGATGCGCTTAACAAGTGCGTATCATCAGTGTCTGTCTGGATATAGGCAAGATTGGTTTCAACAGGCGTGTTACCTAAGTGCTGTAGACCGCCTTTGGCATCAATCGTGAAGCTGGCAATAAAAAACGGTTCTCCTCGGGAAACGGCATAGAGTGTATTACGCGCACGCGATATGGCAAGTGGCATGGCTCCACCCGGTTTTTTAAGCCCTGGAAGACGTGTGTGCGTAACGTATTCAAGTGTTCCGGTTGCTAATGATAGGCTGGCGGTATATAGCTCTCCGCTTAGCGCACAGCCTATATATAACGCTTGTTTTTTATCGATCATCGTGGCTTTTTGGTTCATGTTGACTGTCCTTTACGATAGCTTAAAACGATACGCTTGAATTCGTCATCTGCGCTGATCTTCGGTCTTCGTATATTCATACCATTGTCTATATTGTTGTCGGCAGTGTGTTTCTCTAATATTAAACATATTATGTATGACTTTAAGAAGCCATGCCAAATGTAAAAATACGCTATATACGAGGGGCCAAGGCACGATGAAAATCGAATCCATATCCGTAGACGTTATCCGCTATGAATCCAAATTAGCCCGAGACAGTGCGGGTCACGCCCATGCTGGAAAGCCCAGCGAAGCGCAAATTGCCATGCTCTCCGTGACAGCCGAAGATGGCGCCAAGGGGTACGCTTTTGCACCCAAAGAATTGATCCGCCCTTACATTGTTGAAAACTACTTTAAGAAGGCGGCTATCGGTAAGCCTGTGCATGCGCGGGAGCTTATCTGGCAGGATCTCTGGTTGCGCCAACGGGGTAGTGGAGCACAGCTAACAGACCGTGCCATGGCTGTTCTAGATCAAGCGCTTTGGGATCTGGCGGGTCGCCAGTTGAATGTACCTGTCTATCAGCTGTTGGGCGGTGCCCGGGACAAGGTAAAGGCTTATGCCAGCACCATGTGTGGGGATGAAACGCAAGGGGGACTCTCCACGCCTGAAGAGTACGCCCAGTTTGCGGAATCCCTGGTCGCGCGTGGTTATCAAGGCATCAAGCTACACACCTGGATGCCGCCGGTTAGCTTTGCGCCTAGCGTCGAAATGGATATTCGTGCTTGTGAAGCCGTCCGGGAAGCAGTAGGGCCCAACGTGGCACTCATGCTGGATGGTTACCATTGGTACAACCGACTGGATGCCTTGAAAATCGGCCGCGCGCTTTCGCGTCTGAACTTCGCTTGGTTTGAAGAACCGATGCCTGAAGATTCCATGGAGTCCTACCGCTGGCTGACCCAGCAGGTGGATGTGCCGGTTATCGGCCCGGAAACCATTGGTGGCAAGCATCAAAGCCGTGCCAGCTGGGTTCAGCACAATGCCTGCGACATCCTGCGTGCAGGTGTCGCCAATGGTGGGGGTATCACGCCTTGCATCAAGGCGGCCCATCTGGCCGAGGCGTTCGGCATGGACTGCGAAATTCACGGCAACGGCGCGCCGAACCTGGCGGTCGTGGGTGCTATAACCAATTGCCAGTGGTACGAGCGCGGCCTATTGCACCCGCATATGGATTACGACGAGGCGCCTGCTTACTTGAACGTCATTGTCGATGAAATGGATGCACAAGGCTTCGTTCACCTGCCCGACCGACCGGGCCTGGGTGAAAGCATCAATTTTGATTACATCAAAAATAATACGCTAGAGAGCTACTAATTTGGTTAACGGGCCGGGTTAGTTCACCGCGTATATTTCAAAGCACCAGCTTTATAACTATCCGGCAACGCCGATGTTCCAATAATAAAGTGATAAGGGGTTCTTATGAGTGTCGATGTCTGGGTAATATTAATTTACCTTGTCTTTCTAGTAGTCATTGGTTGGGTGTTTAAAAACTTCAATGCTAATACCAGTGACTACTTCCGCGGTGGCGGTAACATGCTGTGGTGGTTGGTAGGTTCAACCGCCTTCATGACACAGTTCTCAGCCTGGACATTTACAGGTGCCGCTTCTCAGGCCTATATGAGTGGCTTTGCGATCATATTTCTTTTCATGGCCAACGCTGCCGGTTATTTCCTTAACTATGTGTATTTTGCGCCGCGTTTTCGGCAGCTGCGCGTGGTCACCGCTGCAGAAGCGCTGAAGATGCGCTATGGCAAACCCAGTGAGCAAACCTTTATTTGGTTTAGTATGTTTGATGGGTTGGTATCCGCAGCAACCTGGTTAAGTGCTCTGGCAATCATTACTTCGGCGGTGTTTAACGTTCCGCTTGAAACCGTTATTTTGTTAACCGGTATTGCCGTAGTAGCAATGTCAGTAACGGGCGGTGCCTGGGCGGTGGTTGCCTCCGACTATGTTCAAATGCTGATCATTATGTCGGTTACCTTTGTTTGCTTTATCGTTGCCTGGGGGAATACAGAAAGCATAGGCCATGTTGTATCCAGCTATGACGGTGAGTTTTTGACAGGAAGTGGCTATGGCTATGCATGGCTGTTTGGATTTTGGGTATTCATGTTAATTATTAAGCAAATATTCATGATGAATAACACGCTTAATGGTTATCGCTATATTTGCGCCAAAAACAGTAAGAATGCTCGCTATGGTGCTCTGTTTACCCTTTGTCTTGCTTTGATTGGGCCCATTATATGGTTTTTCCCTGCATGGTTTATGCATGCTTACAGCCCGGACTTCACAGATAACTTCGCTATGTTGGGCGCTAAGGCCAATGAGGCTGTCTTTGTCGGCTTCGTTAGTGAATATATGCCGGCAGGTATGTTGGGACTGCTGATGGCTGCAATGTTTGCTGCTAGTATGTCTTCAATGGACTCAGGCTTGAACCGTAACGCAGGCTTCTTTGTACGGAACTTCTATCTACCTGTTATAAAGCCCCATGCTACCGAGAAAGAGATGATGCGTGTCTCACGCTTTGTCACCCTCAGTTTCGGTGTGATCATTATCGGTATCAGCCTGTTTATCAACTCGCTAAAAAGTATGAGCCTGTTTGATATCTTGTTAACGGCAAGCGCGTTGATTACCTTCCCGATTACCATTCCTGCCATGTTGGGTATGATTATTCGCAAGACACCAGACTGGTCTGGCTGGGGAACGCTCGTAGTGGGCTGTATGGTTTCTTATGTTATTGGCGCATGGCTATCGCCAGAGTTCGTTAATAATGTAATGGGAATGGATATTACTGACCGTGAGTGGTCTGATTTCCGCGTCTCATTTGCTATCGGTGCACATGTCGTAATAACTGGTGGTTTCTTCATGTTGAGTACACTTTTTTACAAACCTGAAGCGCAATCAGACGAGCGAGCAGATGAACGCGCGGAAATGTGGCAGCGTTGGGAAACGCCGGTAGAGAGTACCGAAGAAGATCCAGCTTCCGATGCAATTGATTATGCCCAGAAAATTGTGCTGGGTCGTTTAATTCTCATTGGCAGCATCATGGTGATGGGCTTGTCATTACTTCCCAACTCGATGGATGGACGCCTAATCATGCTCTTGTGCGGAGGGATACTGTTGGTTCCTGCGGTTCTGATGCTTATCTCGGCGCGTGCCAGTAAGCGAGCTATGCATAAAGCGGAATTGAAGACTCAAACCGCTTAATAACAGTGACCCACAACAAAGCACTCTCTTGATGCAGGTACAGGCGTAGGGAGAGTGCTTAATGAAACATAATACATTATAAGTGTTATGCATAGGGTGCGCGCAAGTTCACACCATGTGAAGAATTTTTAGCGTGCGATAACAATAAGTGCTTAACCGAGAAGGCTATTTATGAAAAATACAAAGTTAGTTAATGGGGTGGCAGTACTTGCAGCAATGTTTTGTAGTCTTGGTCATGCAGGCACAACGACCATAGCAACAAAATATGAACAGACCTTTAGAGATAATCAGGATTATAAGGTCAAGTTTGGTATTGGGCATGTATTCGATAATAAAATATCACTTGGCTTTGAGCACCAACGTCGCTGGCGCGATGAGATAAGTGGATCACCTGAGTTAGCTGAGAATTTATTTGGTCTTGGCTATACCTATGCACTGGATGAAGATAAACGATGGACACTTCAGCCAAAGATTGAATACAAGTTTAACCCAGGTCAGGAAATGGCTCGTCCAATGCTCAGGTTAAACTATCGTATTAATGATGCTTTGCGGATTGGTACACGCTACCGCTATGAATATCAGACGTATAAAGAAGGTAACGGGCCAAGGTCGCGAGCCAATCGATTTGACGGATATATCAATTATGCTCTGACGGACCAAATTGGTCTGGCTTGGAACACTAGCTACGCCTATATGCTTGGTGGTGATAATCGTATGTATACAGGGTCCCGTGACCGTTGGGAGCATGAGTTTAGCGTTGGTTATCGCATCAATCGAGCCAATGCGCTTGCTATAACCTATAAGCGTAAAGATGAAATACGCGAAGGGGCATCTAGTAATGCTGGAAAACATAATGATGCTGCCCAGCTAACGTATAGCTTCCGATTCTAAACACCCGTTATGGGTAATATAAGCAGGAGCGTTCAGGCTTGCATAAAACAGATGCAGGTTGAGGTGGTTTAAAAACATTGATTTCGCTTCTGCTTCCCTCTATAGTTGTGTGATGTATTACAACGAGACATGATACAGGAATAAATATATGAATTTTTCACGTGAAAATACTGTGACAGCTATCTCAAACGGCTTGCTATCTTTCCCGATTACGGATTTCGACAGTCAAGGCTGTTTTAACCGTGAGAGCTACCAGGATCGCCTGAAGTGGTTTGTGAGCCATGAAATTACAGCTGTCTTCGTTGCTGGCGGAACGGGCGAATTCTTCAGTCTGTCGCTGGAAGATTTCCGCGATGTAGTGACAACAGCGGTTGAAACTATCGGTGGTCAGCTACCTATTATTGCTAGCGCAGGCCAAAGCGTTGAGATGGCCAAGGCTCAGGCCAAAATTGCCGAAGAAGCCGGGGCTGACGGTATTCTCTTGATGCCTCCCTATCTAACGGAATGTCCTCAGGATGGCTTGGTCGCCTATGCACGTGAAGTGTGTAACAGCACGTCCATCAACGTTATCTACTATAACCGTGGTAATGGCATTATGAATGCCGAGTCGGTCAAGCAACTAGCCGATTCCTGCCCAAATTTGATTGGCCTTAAAGATGGTAAAGGCGATATTCAGGCACTGAACAAGATTGTGAAAACGGTCGGCGACCGTCTGGCATACATTGGGGGCGTACCTACCGCTGAGATTTTCGCGGAAGCCTATTTGTCGATCGGCGTTAATACCTATTCTTCAGCGGTGTTTAATTTTGTGCCCGATATGGCATCAACGTTTTATAAGGCACTGCGTGCCGGCGAACAAAAGACGGTAGAGAAAATTATCCGGGATTTCTTTATTCCGTTTGTTGATCTACGCGACCAGAAAAAAGGCTATGCCGTTAGCTTGGTTAAACTGGGGGCTGATATCGTCGGCAAGCCTGCAGGTAACGTGCGTGCACCGCTGGTGATGCCTTCTGAGTCAGAGCGCAATCAGTTGATCGACTTGGTCAACGTTGCCAAGCAGTATTAAAGGCCGCCGCAGCAGCGATTTTCAAACAATTCAGGAGGCATGATGTCAATTCCAGAAAATACCCGCCCATTAACTGGCCCGTCCCCGCGCTTTAAGGCGCCTGCGGGAGCAACTGATTGTCATGCCCATATTTTCTTACCAGAGTTTGAGGCGCAAGAGGGCGGGCCTCAAATTGCTGAGCTGGCAACGGTTGAAAATTATCGTGAGCTGCAAAAATGGTTGGGCCTGGAGCGTATCGTTATTACCCAGCCAAACGCTTACCAAACCAACAACGCTGCCTTGGTCGCAGCGTTAGAGCAGTTTGGTCCTGAGGTGGCACGCGCTATAGCTGTCATTACACCGGATACTCCTCGAAGTGAGCTTGATCGGTTACACGAGAAGGGCGTACGTGGCGCACGTATCATGCAGCTGCCAGGTGGGGCGGTAGGTATTGATCGTATGCTGGCTGTAGAAAACGTTATTCAGGATATGGGTTGGCATCTCATGGTCCAGTTTAACGGCCGTGATCTGCCTGACTACCATGAAGAGCTGCAAAAGATTAAAGGACGCTACATTATTGATCATATCGGTAAGTTCATTGCCCCAGTGCCTGCCGATGACCAGCGTGTTGATGACATCCTGCGTTTGATCGATAAGGGTAATGCATGGTTCAAGATCTGTGGTGCGTATGAAACCAGCTTGACGGGCGGGCCAGATTACTCAGACGTATCGCCTATTGCCAAGCGCGTCATCCAGCATGCGCCTGACCGGGTTATCTGGGGATCCAACTGGCCCCATGTTGGCGTCCAGCGCGCACAATACCCAAGTGATGCTGAGCAGCTGGATATTCTCTTGGATTGGGCAGATGCAGAGACGCGGCAAAAAATATTGGTAGATAACCCGGCATTTCTCTACGGTTTCTAGTTATAAGCAGGTTGTTATTAAATTTTACTACCTGGCAACTATAAGATGAGCAGGAGATGGGTATGTTAAACAAATTATTAGTCACTGGTGCTGCAGGTGGTGTGGGTAAAGCGATTCGTCCTTACTTAACCAAGCTCGCCAAGAATGTGCGCCTTTCCGATATTTCAGATATCGCAGATCCGGCTGCTCATGAAGAAGTGATGGTATGTGATCTTGCCGACTATGAAGGCGTAAAAGCGCTGGTAGATGGCTGTGACGGTATTATTCACTTGGGCGGCGTCTCTGTTGAAAAGCCTTGGGAGGGCATTTTACAGTCAAACATTATTGGTACTTACAATCTTTACGAAGCAGCACGCCATTTAAATAAGCCGCGCATCATTTTTGCAAGCTCGAACCATACCATTGGCTTTTACGAGCGCACTCAAAAAATTAACACACAAGTGCCGCGCCGCCCTGATTCTATTTATGGTCTTTCAAAGTGTTTTGGAGAAGACTTGGCGAGCCTCTACTTCGATAAATTTGGTATTGAAACGCTAAGTATCCGAATCGGATCCTGTTTCCCTAAACCGGCTGATGCTCGCATGCTGGCGACTTGGCTCCATGTTGAGGATTTACTGGCTCTGTTTGAGCGTGCGTTTCAGGCGCCCAAGCTGGGGAATTCCGTCATTTATGGCGCTTCTGATAACGCTGAACAGTGGTGGGATAACCAGCTGGTTTCGTTTTTGGGTTGGAAGCCGCGCCATAGCTCTGAGCAGTGGCGCGAGGAAATTGAATCCAAGGGGGGGCAAGCAGCAGACCCTAACTCACCAGAAGTGGTTTATCAGGGTGGAAAATTCGCTGCTTCAGGCCATCCTGATGACTGATCGTCATATGTATGATTAAAAAACGTATGGGTTGTTATATAGTGGTACATATTATGGAGGGCATTAAGCAAGCCTGAACTTTGATCTACGTGAGAGTTAGTGAAGCATGAAAAATCTTGGCATAAAACCTTTAGTGCATGGTGGTAGCTTGTCGCGACAGGTCTCCCAGCAATTGGAAAGTATTATTGCAGGCCAGGAAATCCCGGTGGGAGATAAGCTCCCACCAGAAGGCGCGCTATGTGACATGTTCGGGGTTAGTCGTACGGTCATTCGTGAAGCTATCACTCACTTAAAATCGCAGGGGCTTGTTGAAACCCGCCGTGGAATTGGAACACGCGTGTTGCGTTCGCTTCCTGAAAGCAAGGCGTCGGGTAAGAAAATTCGACTGAGCACTATCGAGGATATTTTAAATATTCTTGAGCTACGTCTGACTATTGAACCCGAGGTGGCTGCTTTGGCCGCCAATCGGCACGATGAGCAAGATAAACAACGCCTGATAAGCCTGCATCAAGATTTTATTCAGGCGTGTAAGCACGCGACGCAGGCACGAGAGGAAGATCTGGCCTTCCACGCAGCTATCGCGCAGGCAACGCATAACCCAGCGTTTGCCACCATTTATGAGCAGTGGGATGTAGGCACAATTCCTCGCGCTAAGTTGATGTCAGTGGAAGTGGATTTGCAAACGACATACCAGTACCTGCAAAGAGTAAGCCAGGAACACTCTGACATTCTTGAGGCAATTCTGGCCCGTGATCCAAAGGCGGCCAATGCTGCCATGTATCAACATTTAAGCCGAGCATATAAAACTTACTATTCTTACAAGTAGGTGCGTTTAAAGGTGATGCCCTACGCGAATCTATCAGGAGAGATCGACCATGGCACTGGAAGGCAAACTCTTAATCGGTCAGCAGGTTGTCACCGGCACACAGCGCAATATCCAGGCTACTAACCCTTCTACGGGTGAGTTGCTTGAGCCGGTCTACGTAGGCGGAGACCGAAGCCATGTTGAACAGGCCACTAAGCTTGCCTGGGATGCACTGGATACCTATCGCGAAACTTCACTGGAAGCACGCGCCACCTTTCTTGAAACCATTGCCAATGAGATTGAAGCAATTGGTGATGAGCTGATCGAACGTGCCATGGCGGAATCCGGTCTTCCGCAAGCACGTCTTGCTGGCGAGCGTGGCAGAACCTGTGGTCAGTTACGCTTATTTGCATCGGTAGTGCGCGCTGGTGAGTGGTTGGATGTACGTATCGACCCTGCCATGCCGGATCGTCAGCCGCTGCCGCGTGCTGATTTACGCCAGCGCCATATCGCTTTGGGGCCGGTGGCTGTGTTTGGTGCCAGCAACTTCCCCCTGGCATTCTCTGTAGCGGGTGGCGATACCGCCTCTGCGCTGGCGGCGGGCTGCCCGGTAATAGTGAAGGGCCATTCCGCTCACCCCGGCACGTCCGAGCTGGTGGGCCGGGCGATCCAAAAAGCAGTGAAAGCCTGCAACCTGCCGGAAGGCGTGTTCTCGCTTCTGTTTGGTTCGGGTAATGAAATTGGTCAGGCGCTGGTCACCGACCCACGTATTCAGGCAGTAGGTTTCACCGGGTCACGCAGTGGCGGTACAGCGCTGATGCAGGCGGCTCAAAATCGCCCCCAGCCCATCCCTGTTTACGCTGAGATGAGCAGCATCAACCCGGTCTTTTTACTACCCGCAGCGCTGAAGGAAAACAGCCAGGCGTTGGGCGAGGCATTCGTTGGCTCACTCAATATGGGGGCTGGCCAGTTCTGCACCAGCCCCGGCTTGGTGATCGCCGTCAAAGGTCCGGATCTGGATTCATTCATTCAGTCGGCACAAAAAGCGGTGGAAGGCAGCGGCGCGCAAACCATGCTGACACCGGGCATCCATGACGCGTATCAAAAAGGCGTTTCCGCACTGAGCGGTGAGGCCAATGTGAGTGAAGTCGCCCGTGGCCAAACCGGCAGCGGCAGCTATCAGTGCCAAACGGGCCTATTTGCCACGTCGGCAAGTAATTTCCTCGCGTCTGAAGTGCTTCAGGAAGAGGTGTTTGGCGCGAGCTCACTAATCATCGAGTGCCAGGATATGGCCGAAGTGAAGCATGTGGCCGAGCAGTTGGAAGGCCAGCTAACGGCCACGCTGCATATGAATGATGCCGATATTGACGCGGCAAAAACGTTGTTGCCCACGCTTGAGCGTAAAGCAGGGCGGGTTCTTGCCAATGGCTGGCCAACTGGCGTAGAGGTTTGCCATGCCATGGTTCACGGCGGCCCTTACCCTTCAACGTCCGATAGCCGTACTACTTCGGTAGGCACCGCCGCGATCAAGCGCTTTTTGCGTCCGGTATGCTATCAGTCACTGCCAGAAAGCTTATTGCCAAGCGCGTTGCAAGAAAGCAATCCGCTGAAAGTTAGCCGATTGGTAGATGGTAAGCGGGAAGCCTGATATCTCTTTGAGATCATCGGAAGTCATCCACTAGTCAAGACCCAAAGCAGGTAAGTAATTACCTGCTTTTTTATCAAGTGTGCATCTAACAATTAAAATTCGCAGGAGTAGATGATGAGTGAAGAAATTACCCTTTCATTGAAAGATGCTGAAGCCCTGAGTCTCAATGTGCTTCAACATAATGGCTATAGTCAGGCTCACGCGGAAGCCATAACACGTAATGTACTGGCCGCTCAGCGTGATGAGTGTCACTCACATGGCCTATATAGGCTGATTGGCTGTGTTAACACGGCCCGCAATGGCGGGGTGGACACGCACGCAACGCCGGAAATTATCGACCAGGCAGCTAGTGTTGTTAAGGTGAACGCTCATCAAGGGTGCTCGTTATTGGCATTTGAACAGGGTAAACAAAGCCTTGTTGAAAAGGCCAACCGCACGGGCATTGCGGCACTTGCGATTAATAACAGCTTTCATTTTTCAGCGCTGTGGCCTGAAGTGGAGGCGCTCTCCAGCGAAGGTTTGATCGGCATCGCTATGACCCCAAGCCATGCGTTTGTTGCACCTGCAGGTGGCACTAAGCCGCTACTGGGCACAAATCCTATCGCGTTTTCATGGCCGCGGCCGGGTGGCACGCCGTATACGTTCGATTTTGCGACTAGCGTTGTAGCGCGGGGTGAAATCGAGTTGCATAAGCGCGCTGGGAAAACGATTCCTTCTGATTGGGCGATAGATGATAAAGGTAGCCCCACCAGTGATCCGGCAGCGGCACTCGCGGGCGCCATGCTAACCTTTGGTGGCTACAAGGGCTCGGCGCTTTCTACCATGATTGAACTGCTGGCCGGGCCGCTGATTGGCGATGTACTGGGCCATGAAACTCAGGCTGCCAACGAGCAGAAAACCGGCAAACCCTTTCATGGCGAGCTGATTATCGCCATATCGCCAGAGGTATTCTTGGGGAAAGACGCCGAACACCATCTTCAGCATGCAGAGGTACTGTTTGATAATATCCTCGGGCAGGGCGCTCGCTTACCTTCCCAGCGCCGTTTTAAGGCGCGTGAAAATAGCCTGCAAAACGGCGTTACGTTGCCAAAGGCTCTTTTTGATGAGCTTGTCGAACTGACTCATTAAGCCATTAAGCATCCCTGATAATGGCATGCTGCCTTATTTAACGCTCCGCTTTCGGGTTAGAAAGGAAGGTTTGATGGCGCTATATCCTCTCCGTAGCCAACCTGATGTTTGACGTTGCTGTCATCATTGCGCCTATTTTTTTGCTGATTGGCGTCGGCTATTTTTCCATGCGAATTCGCATTCTTGACCGCGAGCAAATGCAGGGAGTTGGGCGATTTGTGCTGTATATCGCGCTCCCTGCGCTGTTGATCCGTGCCCTTACCCAAAATCCTCTTGAAGAGGTGTTTAATATCCGTTACCTGTTAGCTTACGGGCTAGGGTCGCTGGGTGTTTTTGCCGCTGCGCTGGGTTATAGCGTAATGTTGAAAAAGCATACGCTTACGACCGGAAGTATTAGCGCGCTGGGAATGTCCGCATCAAACAGCGCGTTTAGTGGATATCCGGTTGCGGTAATGATTATTGGCCCTCCCGCCGCTAATTTTTTAGCCTTGAATATGATCATCGAGAATTTATTGATCATCCCGCTGGCGCTTATTCTTGCAGAGGTAGGGCAGCAAGCCGGGCATGGCGTTATTAAAACCCTGCAAAAAACGCTTCGCCGATTGGCCAAGAACCCTATCTTGATTGGCTTGTTTATTGGGGTATTGATTGCTGTAACCGACACACCTCTACCCGCCCCTGTTATTCGAGCAGTCGATATGCTGGCAACCGCAGCAGGTCCTGCTGCATTGTTTGCCATCGGTGGCGCACTCTACGGACTGCAAATACGTGGCGTAGTGGGCGAGGTGAGCCAGATCGTCACGGGCAAGTTGATCCTTCATCCGCTTGGCGTGTTTATCTGCATGTGGTTGATTGCAGGTAATGACGCGTTACTTATCGCTGGTGCACTGCTGTTTGCCAGCGCGCCCATGGCAAGTGTCTATCCTTTACTGGGGCAGCGTTATGGTATGGGGAACGTGGCTGCCGGTGCATTGATGGCGAGCACGCTCATGTCCTTTGTTACCATCAGCGTCATCGTTGGGTTGATGACCTATTTTGATGTGTTGCCTTGATTGCCATTGGCGGCAATAAACGCTTTGGCTCTTGGATCCTGCAGATAGGCGATATTCAGGCGCAGCCATGACGTTGTTTGATTGTCAGGGAAAAACAAGTGGCTGGGCGATAGCATGATGTCAAAACGGCGTGCGCTCGCCATTAGTGCTTCCTTCTCCACCGGCGATTTGGCCCATACAAACATGCCGCCTGCCGGTTCAGTGAATACCTCCCAACCGACTTGCTTGAGCTGTGTAAGCGCCAGTGCCATCTGGTTGGAGAGTCGAGTTCTTAAGCGTTCAGTGAGTTTTCGATAGCTGCCGTTTTGAAGCAGCGTGATCAGCACCTGCTCAGCAAAACGCGAGGAGGAAATACTGGTCAACATCTTGATATCCACAAGCCGTTGCACTAGTGAAGGCGGGGCGGCTATAAAGCCGACCCGCAGCGATGAGGTGAGCGTTTTGGAAAAGCTGGACAGGTAAATAACCCGTTTAAGACCATCCAGTGCGGCGAGCCGTGTGGTCGGGGTGTGCTGAAAATCAGCGTAGATATCGTCTTCTACAATCGTGAAATCGTACTGCTCGGCGAGCTGTAAAACGCGATGTGCAGTCGCCGGTGTGAGCGTACTGCCGGTAGGGTTATGAAACACGCTGTTCACGTAAAAAAGCTTGGGACGGTGCTCTGCTAAGAGGGCTTCCAAACGGTTAATATCCGGCCCATCAGTAAGGCGCGGTATTCCTATCACGCGAACGCGCTGTAAATGCAGCAAGCCGAATAGGTTGTAATAGCCCGGCGATTCCACAAACACCACGTCGCCGGGTTCAAGCAGCATTCTCACCAATAAATCCAGTGAATGGCTGCCGCCGCTGGTCATGACAATTTGCTCAGCACTTGCCGATATTGCGAGGGGGCGCAAGCGCTCCTGGATTAAGCTGCGAAGCTCCTGCAGTCCTTGGGGCGTGCTGTATTCAAAAATTCCTGATTGGCTTTTACGCGCCACTTGGCGAATGGCGTAGGTCAGGTATTCGCTCTCGCGCCAAGCATTAGGCAACCACCCGCAGCCCAGTTTTAGCGAATACTCATTAGCGCTAAAAAGCCCCCACAGCCCATTGGTAACTTCTTGAAGAGGGGTAGAGGCTAACGATGGTTGGGGGGTAACAGCAGCGCCATCAGAGATAAAGAACCCGGAGCCGGGTCTTGAGCGAACCAGGCCAATAGCCACCAACCGTTCGTAGGCGTCAATAACCGCATTACGGCTAATATTGAGGTCTGCCGCTAGGCGGCGTATGGAAGGTAAGCGACGCCCGCCCGCTCCATTCTCTTGAATCCAATGGCGAATACTCTCTTCAAGCTGCTGCGCAATTGGGGAAGCGGCATGTCGGTCGACCTGAAGTTTCATAAACATCTCTGCTGCCGGCCACTGTTCTCAAAAACGCAGGAACAGTGCTTGGGTAATGATGGACAAGTGTACCTTACCTCTAGGCGGGATGGGTGCGAGCGTAATGGCTTAACCCATGACCCGTTTAGGAAAAAAGATGGACCGATATAACGCGCCCCGGTTGGCTTTTGCACTATTTATGATTACCACTGCGGTTAATTTACAGGCACCGCTTTACGATCTCCTGGCGGCGAAAGCAGGCGTCGGCGTGGGCGCAGCCACACTCGCGTTTGCTTGTTACGTTGTGGGCGTCATGCCGGTATTGCTGGGGCTTAATGGGCTGGCGGATCGGGTGGGGCCTAAACCGCTCATCATTGTCGCGCTTCTGCTCTGTTTAAGTGCCACTGCGCTAACCCTGTTGATGCCTGGCTTGATAACGCTGGGGGTTGCGCGCTTTTTATTAGGCATTGGCACCGGGCTGACCTCAGCCGTCGCGCCTGGATATATGCATCGGTTACTTAATAGTGACGACAGTCGCATGGCAACGACGTACGTAACGTCCAGTACCGCACTTGGGTTTGGTTTGGGTGCGGCGGTTACCAGTTTGTTTATTCTCCATACGCCCAGTGTGACGCCGCCAAGCCTATGGCTGTATCTGGGCGTAGGCACCATTGCGTTAGTTGCAGTGATGCCACTAAAAAATATCGCACCTGCTGCTACCCAAAGTGCGATGTGGCGACTGCCAGGTTATCCGCCGGGAACACTGAGCTTTGGGCTGGCCATTTTACTTGCATGGGCAACCGTAGGGTTGGTGATTGCTATATTGCCCTCCACGTTAAGCCAGAGCGGTTTAACACCCTGGAGTGGTTTTGCCACGTTTGGCATTTGCAGCTGTGGAGTACTGTTTCAGCCTTGGGCACGCGCCTTGGCGCCCGTGAAGGCCACGGTGCTGGGGTTGATGATCTTACCTCTCGCCTACGGATTAATTGCCTGGGGCGCCCTTCAAGGAAGCCTGGTAGCTGTGTTACTGGGAGCAGTTGCGGCCAGCAGCACCTGCTATGGGTTTATCTATTTGGGTGGCTTAAGCGGAGTGCTAGCCATTGCTGGTCCGTCTTCTACCCAGGCAAGCGCCGGCTATTTTTTGATGGCGTATGTGGGATTTAGCCTCCCGGTAATGACAACGGGTGCCCTTGTTGATTCAGTAGGCCATGTAGCCGCATTGACGCTATTTGGCGGGGCGTTACTGGTGGGTTCCATTGCCACGGTTAGTTTGCTGCTCATCGGCCGGAACAAGCCTTCCAAGCGGCTGACGGCCATTCGCCAGCCATAAATCGTGCGCTTTGCTTACGTGTGTCGCTCAATCAGCAACCCACAAGAGGGCGCTGCCCACAGCGTGTCTGCGGTGAACACCACATCGCATACGACCGGTACGTAGCAGCGGCGCACCTGCTCATCAATCCGTGCGCGTAGGTCATCCTGAGCGGTTAACGACGTGGTGATGCCTTCATCAGGCAGCACCACGTGCACCATAACGTAAAGCAGGCGCCCTGGACGTACCATACGCACACGGACTTCTTGGGTATGCGTTTCTGCCAGTGCCTGAGAGATAGCGTCGCGCACAGGAGCAGCAATGGCTTCTTCGGGCGTTTTATTGAGTAACTCCTGCAGCGCTTGGGAGGCCATGCGTACAGGCACGCCCAGGCACAGCACGACGACCGCAATAACCAGTACCGAATCGATATACGGCACTAGCGTGTTCAAATTTAACTGCTCAAGGAGTACGACCAGGCAAAATGCCGCGAGAACTGCTGCGGAAATCACGCTATTGACGATCCAGTTAAGTTTGTCGGCCGCGATCAGAGGGCTTGCGGTATAGCGTTGACTGCGGTGCATTACCCAAGCGGTCAGCGAGCAGGCAAGCGTGGCAAACAGGGCATAGATGACCGCAAGGCCCGCTGCAATCTCTCGCCCGCCAGAGAGGAGCGCGACAATGGCATCGACTAAAGCAAAGATGGAAACACCCAGAATTAATAACCCTTTACACAGGTTAACCAGCGACTCGAAGTAACTGTATCCAAACGGATAAGATTCACTATCAGGACGGCTGGCTAATTTACTCACCTTGATCGTCACTAAAGCTACACTAAAGTAGATTAGGTTAAATAACCCATCGAGCAAAATAGCCTGGGAATTGGAGGCGAGTGTAGCGGTAATTCCGGCACAGCCAATCAAGAGCGCCATAAAGGCGGAAAATGCCAGTGTACGCGTTTCTGTTTTCATGGATATTTGGCCCCACCGCCAGTGATATAACCCGCAAGCATAGCAACATTTTTCATCTTTGAACCAACGAAAGCTATGCATTAAGGCCACAAAGGCGAGTGACAAAGTACTCACAAAGAGAAGGACGTTATGCGTCATGCCAAGGACTTAACCTTTTCGCTATTAAC
This sequence comes from Halomonas sp. AOP22-C1-8, assembly GCF_052378905.1. Classification (NCBI taxonomy): domain Bacteria; kingdom Pseudomonadati; phylum Pseudomonadota; class Gammaproteobacteria; order Oceanospirillales; family Halomonadaceae; genus Halomonas; species Halomonas sp. AOP22-C1-8. The sequence goes on from NZ_JBQSYD010000014.1 coordinate 20,871, forward strand.
CCCTGAAGACGCTGTCGACCTGTTGGCGTTTGAAACCGCCGAACGTGCCTGGTTTGAGCAGCATATTGAAGCGCGTTATAGGCATTTTTATACGCCTCAAGGCGTCTCACAGCATATTGTTGAGTGCCTTTCCCTGAATGCCCAGCGTCGAATGAGCCCGCTGTTGATACGCAAGAGAGGAATGCTTATCGGCCGCGCCAATTTGCGCGATATTGACGAACACCAAGCGAAGGTAGGTTATCGCATTGCAAAAAGTGCCTGCGGTCAAGGAGTTGCTTATAGGGCGCTTAAGCATCTAATGAAGGAAGCGCGCGGTGTCTATGGTCTCACTACGCTAACGGCGATTGTTTCTGTCGAGAACGATGCCTCTCAGCATGTGTTGCAGAAAGCCAGCTTCGATGCCATGGATATCTTGCCAGCGCACTCCCAAGTGGCCGACAAGCGCGTTGATTGCCTGGTATATCAGTGTGCCTTGAAGGCAGTCTGCTGAAAGCGGCGTTATAAAGCCTAGCAACGCTCTGTGCTGCGTACCTTGGTAACGTTAAAAAGCGTGTACTACCTTGAAGGCATGCCGTTGATCAATACGCAGCCAATCAGGAGGGGCTAACGATGCCAGTGTTAAGCGCGGGTACAGAACAGGGAACGCCGGTAAAGATTCATTACGAGGTATACGGTGCAGGCAAACCTGTGGTGCTTATCCATGGATGGCCATTAAGCGGCCGTTCCTGGGAAAAGCAGGTACCAGCGCTAGTGAAGGCGGCCCGCATGCGATTAACACAACCCACGCTGACGAGTTTAATAAAGCGCTGATCGATTTTCTTAATGCTTAACGGTTAATGGTTGTAAAGCGCTTCTAACGCCGCCTATCAGGCGGCGTTTTCGTTGGGAAAACCAACAGGAGATTTCTTCAAAACAGAAAATCGGCTAAAACACTATATTGTATTTTTGGTTAATAAAGTGCAATTATGGCGCCTGAGATCGACTCATCAGTTAATAACGACAATCGTCAGATACGGCGGCATGAACTATGCACAAGCTTGAGAAGCTAACCCACTACACGCATGGCTATTTGACGTTCAAGGGCCATGATTACGCGATTATCGAACTGCCCAAATTACTCGGCGAGACGCTTCACAAGCTGCCCTATGTGCTGCGCCTTCTGCTTGAAAATATTATGCGTAATACGACGGGGGAGGAGCGCAAGCGCAGTGCTCAAGCGCTGTTGAGGTGGCTGGAAAACGGCACGAGCAGTGATGAAATCGCCTTTCAGCCGGGGCGGATATTGATGCACGATACAACGAGTACACCTGCGTTAGTGGATATTGCCGCTATGCGTGACGCGATACGTGAGGCAGGGGGTGACCCTGAAGTGCTTAAACCGCATTTACCGGTAGATGTTTCAGTAGATCATTCGCTTGCTGTAGAGGTGTTCGCCAGCAGCAGCGCCTCAGAGGACAACCTTCAGCACGAAATGCGCCGTAACCGCGAGCGGTATCGTTTTTTACTCTGGGCCTCTAATGCACTTGAAGGCGTGACCATTCATCCGCCGGGCACCGGTATTATGCACACGCTAAACCTTGAGCAACTGGCCACCGTCGTAACCACTCAAGAGCGTGGCGGCGAATGCTGGATGGTGCCCGATACGATGATAGGTACTGATAGCCATACACCAATGGTTAACGGCATTGGTGTATTGGGCTGGGGAGTAGGTGGCCTGGAGGCGGAAACGGTAATGTTTGGTGTGCCCACCATGCTACGCATTCCTGACGTGGTGGGGGTTAAGCTGACAGGCACACTGGCGCCGCAAGCACAGGCCACCGACTTGGCGCTGATAGTTACTCAGCGCTTGAGGGCGCTGAACGTAACGGGCAAGTTCGTTGAGTTTTTTGGACCGGGCGTGAGCACATTAACGGCCGGTGACCGTGCTGTCGTGGCTAATATGGCGCCTGAGTACGGCGCCACTACCGGTTTTTTTGCGGTGGATGAGCAAACCCTGCGCTATCTTGACCAAACAGGGCGTTCAAAAGAAGCCGTTGCACGGGTAAAGCACTACTGCAAAGCGACAGGACTGTGGTTTGAAGCCGATGAGCAGCCTACCTATACACAGTGTATAGAGATTGATTTAAGCGGTATTGGTGTACAGGTAGCCGGGCCTACGCGACCCCAGGATGTGCATGACTACACCGATGTGGGAGAAGTGTTGTCACAGCTTGAATTTACGCCAAGTGCAGCACCTCACCGCGCAGTTTCAAACCTGCCCCGCCACCCCGTAGCGATTGCTGCCATTACTAGCTGCACCAACACGAGCGATCCACGCCTTATTATCACCGCAGGGCTATTGGCCAGAAAGGCTCGCCGCTATGGATTAACACCGCCTGCTTGGGTAAAAACCTCGCTTGCTCCAGGCTCACCAGCAGCCGCTACCTATCTCAAACGGGCAGGGCTAATGGAAGATCTGGCCGCTATCGGTTTTGATATCGTCGGGTATGGGTGTACTACCTGTATCGGTAACTCGGGGCCATTGCCCCCAGGGATCAGGCAGGCACAGGAAGCAGGCAACTGCCGTGCAGTAGCAATGCTGTCGGGGAATCGAAACTTCCCAGGACGCGTGCACCCAGATCTTGACCTGGGGTTTATCATGTCGCCTGCGCTGGTCGTGGGTTTTGCCTTGGCCGGTAATGCCGAGCATGATTTCAAAAAGCCACTGGCGGAGTATGAAGGTAGGAGTATCTACCTGCGTGACCTATGGCCTGCCAGGGAAGACGTCGATGCCGCGTTAGCCGAGGCGCTGAACGCTGCCGATTTTGCAAAAGATTTCAAACAGGCAAGCCGTAACACCCGTTGGGAGGCTCTGGATGCGCCTAAAACAGCGACCTTCCCATGGGAGGAAGCCTCTAACACGCTGCGCCGCCCACCGTTTGCTTCGGTATCCGAGGGCAGCCAGCTAGGCCATTACACTGCTTACCCGCTGCTGATAGTCGGTGATGATGTCACGACCGACCATATCTCACCTGCCAGCGCCATCCCGGCTGATAGCCGTGTCGCTGACTATCTGGTTGAGCGCGGTGAACGTCGTGACGATCTGAACGTATTTGCCTCACGCCGGGGCAATTGGGAGGTCATGGTAAGGGCCGCCTTCCACAATAAAACGTTAAAAAACTATCTCGCCCCTGATGCACCGGTTGCACATACGCGTCATCTACCCAGCGGCGATGTTATGCCTCTTTTTGAGGCAGCCAGGCGCTACCGTGAAGCCGATGAGTCCGTTGTGATCGTCGCGGGTGAGCGCTACGGTATGGGGTCATCGCGAGACTGGGCTGCAAAAGGTCAGCGGTTGCTGGGCGTTCGTGCGGTGCTCGCCGCAAGTTTTGAGCGTATTCACCGCTCAAACTTGATCGGCATGGGAATTTTGCCGCTGAGCTTACCCGCGGGCGTTAGCTCAACCACGCTGAATATTGAGCCGGGTGATCAAATCGACATTCAGGCGCAGGCCGAAACGCTAACCCCTCGTACTCGAATTACGGTTAATATTTTAAGAGCGGAAGGCGAGATAGAGTCGCTAATGACTATCGCCCAGGTCGATACGCAGGCAGAAATTGTACTGCTTAAAGAAGGCGGCGTTATTCCCTCTCTACTGAAAAAAACATTGGCCTGAGTAATGCTGGCCAAACCCTTCATAAGGAAAGTGATAAGTGAACGATATTAACCGCTTAAGAGATCTAATGGCGCCTACCGGCGTGTTGCGCACCACTATTAACGTGGGTAACCCAATTTTGGCGAGGCTCGATGCTGATCAGCAGCCCTACGGCGTTTCGGTTGATTTGGCAAAGATGATTGCGCACAGGCTGGACGTTGAGCTTGAGCTTCAAGTATATGCTTCCGCCGGTGAGGCCGTTGCCGTTGTCAGCGATGAAAAGGCCGATATGGGCTTTTTTGCGCTAGACCCCAAGCGTGCTGAAAGTATTCAATTTACTGCGCCCTATGTGCTGATTGAAGGCTGCTATCTGGTGCGCGAGGATTCGCCAATTACTGATCAGCAAGAGGCTGACCGCCATGGACAGAAGATCGTGGTTGGTAAGGGCAGTGCTTATGATCTTTACCTTAGCCGCGCTATTCAACACGCCGAGCTGGTTAGAGCACCTACTTCTCCGAAAGTGGTGGCGTTCTTTATTGAACACAAGTTGGATATCGCCGCAGGCGTGAAGCAACAGCTGGAAGCGGGTATTGAGGAGTTTGGTGGTTTGCGGCTGTTGCCTGGGCACTTTATGACGATCCAGCAGGCGATGGGCGTTCCGAAAAACCGGCCTCGGGAAGCCGCTGCTTTTCTATCCGCGTTCATTGAAGAGGCAAAAGCGGAAGGGGACGTTGCTCGCTTGTTAGCCAAGCATAATATTCAGGGTGCTTCGGTCGCGCCAAGCGCGTAAAGGATAGGTCGTGGTTAATAGCGCATCACCTCTTACCGCTGAGCGTTTGGCAAAGCGTATTCACACGTTGATTAATGAAGAGGCTATACCCGTAGGGAGCCACCTGACGGAGGCGAGCTATGTAACGAAATTGAAGGTCTCCCGTACACCCATTCGTGCGGCCTTCCAGTTTTTGGAAGAGCAGGGGGTGGTGAAGCGCCAGCCTAATCGCGGCTTCTTTTTAGTGGATACCAAGCGTGGGCTTTTTGCCGATGCTGACGAGCCGCTAGAGCAAGGCTCTTCTATCTCGCCACTGTGTTTTACGATTGGCATCGATTATTTAAATAATCAGATCGCCGGGAAAATTACCGAGGCGGAACTTGCCAAGAAATATACGCTTGGTCGCAGCACGATTCTTCAAGCGATGCATGCCATGGAGGCTGAAGGCTGGGTGTCCAGGCTTTTGGGCTATGGCTGGGAATTTAACGAATTCTTAACCTCTCAAGCAACGTATGATCAGTGTTTTCGTTTTCGTTTGTTAATTGAGCCCGCCGCGTTAAGAGAGCCTGGCTACCAGATTAATAAGAAAGCCTTCAGGCAGTTAAGGGAATCGTTAACGGAGGCAGTGTCTCAAAAAGGTAGCACGATATCTGAACGTCAAATGTATATAAACGGCACCTACTTCCATGAAAGCATCGTTAACGGCTCAAATAATCAGTTTCTGATTGAGAGCCTTAAGCGCGCTAACCGGTTGCGTCGCCTGATTGAATACCACGTTTATGCCCGGCGTGAATCGCCAGTGCCTGAGTATAAAGAGCACTTGGCGATTCTTGATCTGCTGGAGGCGGGGGATAATCAACAAGCGGCTGTTTATCTAACGGAACACCTGGAGCGAACGCGTCAGGAAAAAATGCGCATTGTCCAAGGTGTTTTTGCCCGTTAACGGCACGGCAGGGAAAGATGAAGCTGCTTCTTGCATGGGCATCTTCGCCTATGTGGCTTATTCCTCAATCCACACATCAACCCCTTTAAAACTCACCTTCCAGGTACGCAGCGTGACGCTGTCATCTTCTAGACACTGGCCGTCTTCCAAACGAAAGTGCTGTTTATAAATGGGTGAAGCCACCACGGCGGCGCCCTGTATATCGCCCACAATGCCGTGGGCAATCACATTGGCGTTGGAAAACGGGTCGTGGTGGTCGATGGCGTAAAGCTCACGCGGGAGGCCCGGCAAGTAGAATAGCGCGACTTGCTTTGGCCCCTGTGGCGTTTCAAGCCACGCAGCAACACCGGAAAACGCGACCAGATCGGCTTTACTGCACAGTTTCTGGCCGGTCGGTGCCTTTCTGCTTTGTGTAACTGTTGCTTGCTTCATTGCGGTAGCGGTCATGGAGTAGCCCTTTGAAATGATGGTGGTTAGGCAGGCCGTAGCTGGCCGCGCTCACTGGTCATGATGATCGATGGGTCGGGGCGGCTGTCGTTGACGTAGCTTCTAAAGCGCTTGAGCTTATCCGGGTCACTGATGGCGCCTGCCCATTCGCACTGATAGTTATCCACCACGGTTTGCATCTGGCGCTCCAGTTCATCACCCATGCCCAGGCTGTCGTCGAGAATTACCTCTTTCAGATACTCCAGCCCGCCTTCCAGGTTTTCCCGCCATACCGAGGTGCGCTGCAAGCGATCCGCTGTGCGCACGTAGAACATCAGAAAACGGTCGATGGTGCGGTAGAGGGCTTCATCGTCAAGATCGGTGGCAAACAGCTCCGCATGGCGTGGGCGCATGCCGCCGTTGCCGCACACGTAGAGATTCCAGCCGTTTTCGGTGGCGATAATGCCGATATCCTTGCTTTGCGCTTCGGCGCACTCGCGGGTACAGCCTGATACGCCAAACTTGATCTTGTGCGGTGCACGAAGACCCTTGTAGCGGTTCTCAAGCTTGATCGCCATGCCCACGCTGTCCTGCACGCCGTAGCGACACCAGGTGCTGCCCACGCAGGACTTCACCGTACGCAGTGACTTGCCGTAGGCGTGGCCGGTTTCAAAGCCGGCTTCGATCAGCTCGCCCCAGATCTCAGGCAGGTCTTCCAGGCGGGCGCCGAACAGATCAATCCGCTGGCCGCCAGTGATCTTGCTATAAAGGCCATACTTTTGCGCTACCTGACCCAGCACCACCAGTTTATCCGGCGTGATTTCCCCGCCTGCAATGCGCGGCACGACCGAATAGGTGCCGTTTTTCTGCATATTGGCCATGAAAGTGTCGTTGGTATCCTGAAGCGGAATATGCGTAGCGTCGGTAATCGGCTCGTTAAAGCAGGAGGCGAGAATAGAACCTACGGCAGGCTTGCAGATATCGCAGCCCAAGTGGTGGGTGCTAGGCGCGCCGTGCTTTTCGATCAACTCGCTGAAGGTCTTGATGCCCTCCACGCGCACGATGTCGTAAAGCTCTTGGCGGGTGTGCTGAAAGTGCTCGCAAATCGACTTGTCCACCTCAACGCCGCGTGCGGCCAGCTCATGATCCACCACGCTTTTCAAAAGTGACGCGCAGCCACCGCAGCCGGTGCTGGCGCGGGTGTCACCTTTCACGGATGCCAAGTCGCTGGCGCCTGCGTCAATGGCCGCGCAAATGCTGGCCTTGGTGACGTTATGGCACGAACAGATCATCGCGGTTTCCGGCAGGGCATCCGGGCCAAGTGCCGGGGCGGCGTCGCTTTGCGGCAAAATCAATGAGGCGGGCTCTTTGGGCAGCTCGATACCGTTGGCGTAGTACTGAAGCAGGGTGTCGTAGACGCTGTTATCGCCCACCAGCATGGCGCCCAGGAGCTTCTTGCCGTCGCTTGAGACCACCATCTTGCGGTAAATCTGGGTAAGTGGGTCAAGGTAGCGAAACATCCGCGCGCCGGGGTTTTGATTGCCGTGGGCATCGCCAATCGAGCCGACATCCACGCCTAACAGCTTGAGCTTGGTGCTCATATCAGCACCGGTAAAAGAAGCGTCGCCACCGGTGAGCGTCGAAAGCGCTGTTTTTGCCATCTGATAGCCAGGCGCCACCAGGCCAAAAATGCTCTGATTCCACAGCGCCACTTCGCCAATGGCTAAAATCGACGGGTCGCTAGTCTGGCACTGATCGTTAATCACCACGCCGCCGCGCTCGCCGACCTCCAGGCCGCACTCCCGGGCCAACTGGTCCCGGGGGCGAATACCCGCCGAGAACACGATCAGGTCAGTTTCCAGTATTTTGTCATCCTGAAAGACCATGCGATGACGGCTGGTTGCGCCATCTTCAATGCGCTGAGTGGCACACTCGGTGAGTACCTGAACACCCAAGGCTTCGATTTTTTCGCGCAGCAGCTCGCCGCCCTCGCTATCCACCTGCATGGGCATCAGACGTGGGGCGAACTCGATTACCGCGGTTTCCAGATTTAAACCGCGCAGCGCGTTAGCCGCTTCCAGACCCAGCAGGCCGCCGCCCACCACAACTCCGGTGGCCACACTTTGCGCTGCCTCGCGGATGGCGTCCAGGTCGTCCAGCGTGCGATACACCAGACAGCCTTCGCGATCATTACCGGGAATGGGCGGCACGAACGGGTAGGAGCCGGTGGCCATTACCAGCTGATCATAGGCGTAATGGCCGCGCTCGGTGGCTAGCGTTTTTGCCGCGCGGTCGATGGAGACCACCGCTTCGCTGCTGTTGAATGTCACGCCATGGCTTGCGTAGTAGTCGGCATCGCACAGGGCCAGCGCTTCAGCGTCGCGGCCCTTGAAGTATTCAGAAAGGTGCACGCGATCATAAGCACGGTGGCGCTCTTCGCCAAACACAGTGACGTTCATCTGCGACAAGGCGCCGTTTTCAACCAACTGTTCGACCAGGTGGTGGCCGACCATACCGTTACCAATAATAATTACGTTGCGTTTAGAGGTGGTGGACATGGCTAAGCTGCCTCCAGCGTCGATGAGGGAGTGGGTGGGGTATCAAGAAGCAGGGCGTTGGCATCGGCTTCACCGAACAGCAACGCTTGGCGGCAGGCGCCTAGATCGGTTTTGGCCAGCGCCTGGGCGAAATACCAGGGGCCGGAATGGGTATCGCCATACAGCACCGCGCCTTCAAGCCTTCCGTTGCGCAGTAACAGGCGGCGGTAATCGCCGCTTTCCGGGTCGCTGTAGTGCAGTACTTCATGCTCCGGCGCAGCCTCCGTGGGGCCAAACGCGTAGAGGGCCAGGCCGCTGATTTTAAGCTTGGTTGCGGTTGGCGCCTCACTATAGCGGGCGCTGCCATCGCCACACAGCGTGTTGGCTAGGACATCTACTTGGCGCCAGATTGGCTCGACCAGGCCGTAGGTGTGCTGCTCGAACTGGCAGCACTCACCCAATGCGTGAATACGCGGGTCTGAGGTGGTGAGCGTGTCATCAACCATGATGGCGCGCTGCGTTGCCAGGCCTGCCAGATGGCCAAGTTCTGCGTTAGGTGTAATACCGGTTGCCACGATGACGCTCTGAGCAGGCAGGCGCTGGCCATCCCCGAGTACAACAGCGGCTAAGTTGCCTGCGCCATCGTCTTCAAAATGGCGGATGCGCGCATTGGTTAAGATGGTCAAGCCACGCAGGGTAAGCGTCGTTTCAAGCAGCCCAGCGGCCATGCTATCCAGCTGACGATTCATTAACCGCTCACTGCGCTGTAGAACGCTGACGCAGGCACCCCGCTTGCGAAGCCCTTCGGCGGCCTCCAGGCCCAACAAACCGCCGCCGACCACCACACATTCGCCGCCCTGTAGGGCAAGCGTTGCAAGCGTGTCGGCATCTTGCAGGGTACGAAACCCATACACGCCGTTAAGGCCAATGCCGGGTACCTCGGGCATTGTCGGGCGTGAGCCGGTGGCAATCACCAAGCGGTCATAGGTCAGCGTGCGGCAGGTAGTGACAACACGCTGCTCTTCGCGGTTGATCTCCAGCACGCATTCATTCAGGTGGAGGGTGATACCTTGCTTGGCGTACCACTGCGCATCCCGCAAGGTGAGGGCGCTAGGCGGCATTTCATCGGCGAGCAGTGGCGATAGCAGTATCCGGTTATAAGCGGGAGATGCTTCTGCACCAATCACCGTTATCTGCTGGGGTCGATGAGACAATTTAACGACCGCCTCTAGCAGTCGCTGGCTCGCCATGCCGTTGCCGATAACGACTAAGTGATCATCAGACGAGCACCGAGGGATAGCGATCATGGGTTGCTCCTTACTGTTTAGCGCTTGGCTACAAATGCCTATCCACAAATACTCGGCAGCGCTGAAGAAAAGCCAATAAAAAAAGCCCCTGAGTCAGCGTCCCGGGCAAGTGGATTGCCAGGAAAACCGTATCAGGGGCTTCGTTGCCCGGTAGCTGAGGCCAAACCCGTTTGTTGGGTTAAGCGCAGAGCAGCCACCGTTGGCTGCCCGCTAAGCTTAAATTTATATAACCAGTACAAGGCAATTTATCAGCCAAGCCTCGGCTATTATTTATTTTTATATTGATTATCAATGCTTTGGTTTAAAGAGGTAGATTGAAGGCAGCGCCTTTTCAGCCGCTTACGCTCAGCCTGCGCACGCTATTGGTGCGCTAAGCGGTAAGAATGCACCTTGAGTAGTCAGCGTTAGCAAAAAACCTGCCTACAAGATAAGTCGAAAGATATTTTATTGGTTATTAACCTTCTGTTTAATCTGGTGTTTTTGTTTTAATGGGTTGGTTGGCGTAGGCCTTGCTATTACCTTGGCAACAAGCAACAAAGCACAGACGGGTTTATCGGCACAATAAAATGCAGCCATCGAGTTTGACGGGCAAATAACAACGCTAACGCCATCAGACGACAGGCCATTAATAAGTATGTCCAATCCCAGCAGTGCGACATTTGGCACCGGTGCAGGTGTCCCTGAGACAACGGCGTCCAGGCAGGCTTCTTGTGAGGCTCGCTTGGGCGCTTTTTGCTTTTAAGCGGGAGGAAATCAGTATGTCCCAGGCCACACGCTCGGCTTGTAAAGCAAACACAACGTGCCCTTATTGCGGTGTCGGCTGCGGCGTAACCGCCACTGTGGCAGGCGGCACAATCAGTGCGGTTGAAGGCGATCGCGACCATCCCGCCAATTTTGGTCGGCTATGTGTGAAAGGCTCGGCACTGCACGAAACCCTTGGCCACCATGACCGGCTCACCACGCCCTGGGTCGATGGCCAAGCGGTTGACTGGAATGTGGCGTTAACCACCTTGGCAGAGCGGTTGCAAACGACTCGGGCGACCTATGGCGCTGAGTCAGTCGGTGCCTACCTTTCAGGCCAGCTACTAACCGAAGATTACTATGTGGCCAATAAGCTGTTTAAAGGCTTTTTAGGCACGCCGCACCTGGATACCAACTCGCGACTCTGCATGGCCTCTGCCGTGGCGGCGTATAAACGCTCGTTGGGCGCGGATGCCGTTCCCTGCAACTATGAAGATATTGAAGAGGCCGAGCTGGTGGTGCTGGTGGGCTCGAATCTGGCCTGGAACCATCCAGTACTCTATCAGCGCTTGAAGGTCGCCAAAACGCGCAATCCGCTGATGCGGGTGGTGGTCATCGACCCACGCGTGACCGACAGCTGCGAAATTGCCGACCTTTACCTCGGCATCGCACCCGGCAGCGATGCGGTGCTGTTCAACGGTCTGCTGGCCTGGATGGCTGAGAATAACAAGCTGGATCAGCTCTATCTGGATCGCCATACAGAAGGTTTCGACGAAGCGCTGCTGGCCGCGAGCCACTGCGACATTAATGGCGTGGCGGCCATATGTGATATCGACCCAGAGCGGCTGGAGACCTTTTACTACTGGTTTGCCAGCCAACTCCATGTCGTGACGCTCTACTCCCAGGGCGTCAATCAATCCACAAGCGGTACTGATAAGTGCAACGCGATCATCAACTGCCATCTGGCGGGCGGCAAAATCGGCTTGCCGGGGGCGGGGCCTTTCTCGATTACCGGCCAACCCAATGCCATGGGCGGGCGTGAAGTGGGTGGGCTTGCCAACCAGCTGGCCGCGCATATGGATTACCACACTCCCGGCGCCCTCAGCCGAGTCACCCGCTTCTGGGCGACGGAAACGTTAATGCCCGAACTGCCTCAGGCGCCCGGCTATAAGGCGGTTGAGCTTTTTGACGCGGTTGAAAGAGGCGACATAAAGGCGCTGTGGATAATGGCCACCAACCCGGCGGTCAGCTTGCCGGATGCCGCCCGCGTGCGGCGTGCGCTTGAAAAGTGCCCACTGGTCATTGTGTCTGAGTGCGCCAGCCATACCGACCTGCTGGCCTACGCCGATATCATTCTGCCCGCGACGGGTTGGTCTGAAAAAGACGGCACGGTGACCAATTCCGAGCGGCGTATTTCGCGCCAGCGTGGTTTGCTACCTGCGCCAGGCCAGGCGCGTCACGACTGGTGGATTATGTGCGAAGCCGCCAAGCGGTTAGGCTTTCAGGAGGCGTTTGACTATAGCCATCCCCATGAAATTTTTGATGAGCACGCGCGCCTTTCCGGCTTTGAGAATGAGGGAGAGAGCAAACGGCTATTCGATATTTCCGGCTTGGTGGGACTTGGGCGCGAGGGCTACGACGCGCTGGCGCCTATTCAGTGGCCGGTGACGTCTTCAGCGCCTCACGGAACGGCGCGGTTATTTGAAGATGGCAAGTTTGCCACGCCTGATGGGCGCGCCAACTTCATCGCCATAACGCCGCGCTTGCCGGAGCAACGCCTGAGTGACGCCTACCCGCTGCGCCTGAACACCGGGCGTATTCGCGACCAGTGGCACACCATGACGCGCACGGCACGCGCGCCCCGGCTGATGAATCATCGCCACGAGCCGTTTATCGAACTCCACCCAGGCGATGCTGCGAACTATGGCATTGGCGACCAGCAACTGGCAGTATTGTCCGCCGCCAGCGGCGAGTACCGGGGGCGCGTGCGTATCTCGAATGCCCAGCGGCGTGGCGAGGTGTTTATTCCCATGCACTGGAGCGATGCGTTCAGTAAATCGGCGCGTAGCGGTGCCATGCTAAAAGCTTTGACCGACCCTGTGTCAGGCCAGCCAGAAGCCAAGCACGGCGCTGTGGCGCTGGCACCGCTTGAAGCAGCCTGGGAGGCAACGCTGTTGATTGCCCATCCATTAGGGGATAATAGTCAGGAAGTGCCCCCGTGGTGCAGAAGCGATTATTGGGCACGCGTACCCATGCAGGGCTGTCAGCGTTGGCAGCTGGCTGATGCAAAGCCGGTACATGATTGGCTGGCGCTACTCACTACGTGGCTACCCGAAGGGGCTTCTTTGTGGTGTGAAGACAGCGGCAATGGCCGCTTGCGCGCTGCGGCTATTGTGCGGGGCAAACTGCGCTGGTGGCTGATGGTCGGCCCGCCGCGCGAATTGCCCGGGCTTGCCTGGCTTGAAGCGCGTTTTAACGAAACAGCCATCAGTGATAAGCACCGGCGCCGACTGCTGGCGGGGTGCGAAGATGGCGCTGCGGATACCGGCCCCGTAGTATGCAGCTGCCACCAAGTGGGCCAGGCGGCGATTGTTAATGCTATTCGTGCCGGTGATACCAGCGTTGAAGCGTTGGGCGCACGGCTTGCTTGCGGAACCCAATGCGGTAGTTGTTTGCCTGAATTGAAGTCCCTGATTGAAGAGGAGCGTTCACATGCGCGTGCTAAGCAAGCGTCTACTACAGAAGTGGCCTGAGGCCACGTTGTGCTTTACGCAGCGCGTGCTGTCGCCGTTCCAGCGTTCCCCACGCAGCGCCTCAAGCACTCCTTCGCTTAAGCTACGCGGCGAATGCACGGCTGGGCATGTGTATCTGGTTGGTGCGGGCAGTGGTGATATGGAGCTGTTAACGCTGAAAGCCGCGCGGCTGTTAATGCAGGCCGATGCTATCGTGTATGACCGTTTGGTAGGCGACGATGTGTTAGGGCTGGTTCCGCTTTCCGCTGAGCGTTACTACGTTGGCAAGGCCAGCGGCCATCACAGCATGCCGCAAGCGGAAATTGGCGCCTTGATGGTCAAATTGGCAACCGCCGGCAAATCGGTGGTGCGCTTGAAAGGCGGTGACCCCGGCATATTTGCGCGTATGGGCGAAGAGCTTGCCGCCCTGGCGGATGCCAATGTGCCCGCACACATTGTGCCCGGGATTACTGCGGCGTCTGCCGCCGCCGCAAGTTTGGGGATTCCGCTGACCGACCGGGGCCACTCTCAGCAACTGCGCTTTATTACTGCACAGCTATGCCGTGAGGGCGGCGCGCCCGACTGGCAAACCCTGGCCCGTCGCGATGAAACCCTGGTATTTTATATGGGGCTTTCCAAGGTAGAGGCCATTTGCACAGGGCTACGCCAGGCGGGACTGCCCGATGAGTGGCCGATCATGCTGGTCGCCAATGCCAGCCTGCCCGAACAGCAGGCATTGGTGGGTACGCTTAATGATATGCCCCAGCGCCTGGCGGATCATCCGCTGCCGTCACCCTGTGTGATTCTGGTGGGCAGCGTGGTCAGTATGGTCGCGAGCAGCCCCGCGAATATGCTTGCTTCAGCGGGCATCATCGAAGCGGTCGACCCGACATAGCGTCGAGAACAGGCGCATCCACAGGCCGACCACCGCCAACGTGCCCACGCCGCCAATCACCGCGGCGGGCACTACGCCAAACCCGGCAGCCATGCTGCCTGCGCGGAACTCGCCCAACTCATTGCTTGAGCCAATAAACAGCATATTGACGGCATTCACCCGGCCGCGCATTTCATCCGGCGTGGCCAGCTGAATCACAGTGGTGCGTACATAAACGCTGATCATATCGGCCGCACCCGCCACCAGCATGGCGATCATTGACACCCAGAACAGGGTTGAGAAGGCAAACACCAGATTCGCCAAGCCAAACACGGCCACGGCGGCAAACATCACATGCCCGGCGCGGCGCTTGATGCCGCGAACGCCAAGATAAAGCCCCATCAATAATGCACCCACCGCAATTGCGCTGCGCAATGCACCTAGCCCTTCAGGGCCAACATGCAGAACTTCCTGAGCGTAAATGGGCAGCAGCGCCACGACGCCACCCAGCAGCACGGCAAATAGATCCAACGAAATGGCGCCCAGAATAATCGGCTGATAGCGGATATAGCGAATGCCTGCGGAAAAGCGCTTCCAGGCGGTGCTTTCCAATACCTTGGCTTTCTCAACATAGAGCACTGGTACCAGCATCAGTAAGGCCAGCGCGACGATAAAGCAGCCCAAGCACACGGCATAAGCCAGGCTGCCGCCGCCCACACTGTAAAGTACGCCGCCCAGCAATGGCCCGCTAATCACTGCGACTTTCATGATCGAGCTATTCAGCGCAATGGCCTGGGCAAGCTGAGCGCGGGGCACAATATTGGGCAACATACTTTGCAGCGTGGGGCCGGTAAACGCCCGAGCACAGCCAAACAGAGCCAGCACAACATAAAATTCAATAACGCTACCGTGATTGGCCTGCGCCAATAAAAGCAGCAGTGCGCTACAAATGCCCTGTACTGCCCAGCTGAGTTGCAGAATGCGCTTGCGCGGAAAACGGTCGACCACATCGCCGGCGGGCAGCAGTAAAATCACCATAGGCAGAAACTGCGCAAGCCCCACATAGGCAAGCGACATGGCATCGCGAGTAATGTCATATACCTGCCATGCCACCACAATGGCTTGAATTTGCATGGCAAAAACGGCGGCAAGGCGAGAGAGAAGAAAGCTTAAAAAGCCCGGCTGGCGGTGAATGGGAAGCAGCGGGGCATCGGTCGCTGCAAGTGTGTCGTTATCGGGGGGCATGGGCGGCATCTTGGTTAGCAAGAGAATGTTAGCAAGCGAATTTTCATAATTCTATCGCTTATGGCGCCAAACGTGGTATGGGCTTTTTTGAATAGGTGGTTGAAGTCACGCGGTGGCCGCCCCATGTTAATTAACACGCTATCAATAGAAAAGGATGTTAATGATGCAAAAGGTTATGCCTAACCCCGGCTTTGGTACTTTTCGCCTGGAAGGCGATACGCTTAAAGAGAGCATCCATGCGGCGCTTGAAGCAGGCTATCGCCATATCGACACCGCTCAGTTTTACGGTAATGAGAAGGGCGTTGGTGAAGCGATTCGTGACAGCAGCGTACCGCGTGGCGACATTTTTCTGACCACCAAAGTGTGGTTCGACAACCTGGCGCCGCAGCGCTTGAAAGAGAGTGTTGATGAAAGCCTGGAAAAGCTCGGTACCGATTACGTTGACCTACTGCTGATCCACTGGCCATCGCCGGATAACGAAGTGCCGATGGAAGAGTACCTGGCCGCTCTCAAAGAGGTGAAGGCACTGGGTAAGGCGCGCCACATCGGCGTATCCAACTTCACTATTGAACAGCTTGATAAAGCGGTGGAGATTTTGGGTAAAGGCGAAATCCTCACCAATCAGATTGAAGTGCATCCTTTCCTGCAAAACCGCAAGCTGGTTGAGCGCTGCGAGCATCACGGTATTCAGGTAACGGCCTTTATGCCGCTGGCGGTGGGTAAGGTAATGGACGATGCCACGCTCCAGCAGATCGCGGATGCGCACAGCGTAACGCCTGCGCAAATCGCCTTGGCTTGGGTCAATCAGCGCAATATGGTCACCATTCCCTCTTCCACCAAGGCGCGTAACATCCAAAGCAATATTGCCGCGTTTGATCTTGTGCTAAGCGACAGCGAAATGACCGACATTGCCAAGCTGGACCGCAAGGAGCGCATCGCCAACCCTGACTTTGCGCCCGCCTGGGACGAGTGATCTTAAATGAGTGCTGAGGAACCTTAAGCTTCTTATAATGTCTTAGCGGTGCCTGTTTTAGCAGGCACCGCTTTTATATAGCTTTTAAATAATCGGCTGTACAGGAAGATTCCATGAAGCAAAAGATTCGCGACAACGCGCTCAAAGCGCAGCTACGAACCCCCATGTTCAAGATGCAACAACAAACGCCCAAAAAGGGCAAAGGCAGCTACTCCCGTAAAGGGCGCAAGGCCCTGCGGGGGTATCGCCAAGCCGCTTAATCAGGCGTTTTGGCAATGCTTCTGCTCTACCCAGGTATAGATCAATCCCTCTTAGCGATAGCCTTTCGCTTGCAGGTGAAATAAATGGGCGTAACGGCCGTTTATCGCGAGTAGTTCTTCATGCGTGCCGCGTTCAATAATTTCTCCCTGGTCGATAACGAGGATGAGATCCGCATTGCGAACGGTTGAGAAGCGGTGCGAAATAAGAATCGTCATTTTATTGTGGCTATGTTGCCGAAACCGGGTAAATACGTCGGCTTCAGCGGCAGCGTCCATCGCGGCGGTGGGTTCATCCAGTACTACAATATCGGCCTCTTCGCGCATGTAAGCACGTGAGAGCGCTATTTTTTGCCACTGCCCGCCGGAGAGTTCCTGTCCGTCCTTAAACCAGCGGCCCAACTGAGTGTTATAGCCTTGAGGCATGCGTTTGATAAAACTGTCAGCCATGCCATTGCGAGCGGCCTGCTGCCAGCGCTCTTGATTATTAAACGCCTGGATGTCGCCCACGCCCAGATTTTCGCCAACCGGCAATTGATAGCGGACAAAGTCCTGAAAAATAACCCCGACGCGTTTGCGTAGCGCACTGCTTTCCCAATCACGAAGATCACTGCCATCCAGCAGAATTCGCCCCTTTGTAGGGTGATAAAGCCGCGTTAAAAGCTTAATGAGGGTGGTTTTTCCTGAGCCGTTTTCGCCGACCAAGGCAAGGCTTTGACCGGGAGACAGGTGCAGTGAGATATGCTGCAATACCTGCTTGCCGCCTGGGTAAGCAAAGCTTACATCTTCAAAGCGCAGCCCATCGCCGGGAAGCGCGCCTTGCAAGCGCGTGCCGCCTTCCTGCTGGGTAGGTTGTTCCAGGTACTCGTAGAGGTTGGAAAGATAGAGGTTGTCTTCGTACATGCCGCTGATAGCTGTCAGGCTTGCAGAAAGCGCAGACTGGCCCTGTTTAAACACCATCAAGTACATGGTCATCTGCCCCAGCGTGATAGCACCTGCAATCGTCTCAACCACTACCCATCCATACGCCGCGTAGAATGTTAGCGTGCCCAGCAAACCAAGCAAGAAGCCCCAGCCCTCACGGCGGAGTGTTAATCGCCGGTCTTCGCTAAATAGCCGGTTGAAAATGTCGCGATAACGTTGCAAAAAAAGCGTCTCAAGGCCAAACAGTTTGACTTCTTTAATGCTGTCTTCGCGGGCCAGCACGGTTTCCAAATAGCCCTGCATACGCGTTTCGGGTGAGCGCCTGCGAAACAAGCGAAACGCATCACCTGAAAACTTGGCTTCTGAAACGAACACCGGCAGGGCGCCTGCCGCTAGAATCAGCAGCGCCCAAGGGGAAAACTGCACAAGCAGTACACTAAAACTGACCAGTGAGATGGCATTTTGCAGCAGCCCGAAGGTTTTATTAACCAGCGCTAAAGGTCGCGTGGAGGCTTCACGGCGAGCACGTGTTAATTGGTCATAAAGCTCTGAATCCTCGAACTGGCTTAATGATAGCGTGCCCGCTTTTTCTAAAATCATGACATTGACTTTCTGGCCCAGCAGGGCGCGAAGCAGCGACTGCTGAGCAGAAAGACCGCGTTGGGCCAGTGCGATCAAGGCGATGATGAGAGCCTCTAAAGCCACAAGCTCAAGCACCGGCATAATAATAACCGTCAGGTTAGCGGAAGGATTGTCGTGATAGGTGTCCATCGCGTTGACGACGCCATCAACGATCAGTTGGCCCACCCAGGCACCCGCCGCAGGCAACACGCCAGCCACCAGAGTACAAAGCGCCAGCCCGAACATCATCCAGCGGGAGGTTTCCCAAACAAGGCCCAAGGCTCGCTTGCTGTAGCGAAAAACGTTGAAAAAACCGTTAACCGATGGGGTATTATCAGAGGTGGAAAACAGTGGAGGCATAGGGAGTTAACATGAACCGAGAACGAAAGAAGCTATTATGATGCGTGGGTTGCGTCGCAATAGCCACTTCAACCGCCAGAGCCTTATAGCGCGCGACGGTTGCAGCAGGAGAAGAAGATGAGCACAGGCTCTTTTCGTACAAATCTTAGGGAAGGATAAAGGCACCGTATACAAGCGCACCCATTACCACAAACGCGGGATGAACGCTGAACCGTACCAGCGCAATCGCGGCAATGGCGCCGATAATCAGCGTATGTACCCACCCCGCGCCATTAACGCCTTCAAGGAAAAAGCCAAACGTTAACCACACCATCATAATGGCGATCACTGGGCGTACCCATTGGCTCATACGCTTGACTTGGGGCGACTCGCGATGACGGTACAAAAGTCCTAGTGCGGCAATCATCAGCAGTAACGAAGGTACAACCGTTGCCGCTATCGCGACGGCGGCACCGCCGATGCCGGCCACTTCATAACCCACGTAGCCGGCCATTTTAGTAGCAATCGGGCTAGGCAGCGCGTTTCCAAGTGCAAGCGTTTCCGCGAAACCCTGAGACGTCATCCAGCCATAGCGGCCGACTACTTCGGCTTCAAGCAGAGGGATAATGGCTGGACCACCGCCGTAGCCAACAATGTTCGGTACAAAAAACGCCAGGAAGAGCTCCCAATAAATCATGCTGAGCGCTCCGCTTTTTTAGCCGTGGAAGGGCGTAACAGCGCCACCAGCAAAATCGCACCAATAATAAAACCGGGGTGAATGCCCAGCCAATAAATCAATATGCCAGCGGTAATCGCCATTAGGCTACTGACAAGCCAACCTAGCGCCTTTTGCGATTTATCAAAGAAGTCCCAGGCCAGTTGCCCCATCATCACCATCACGACGGGAACCACGGCTTGCCCCATCCCACGAATCCAGGCCACATCCCGATACCGGCTAAAAACGCCCAGCATGACCACCATGGCAACTATCATGGGAAAACAAACTGCAAGTACCGACGCTATACAGCCACTAATGCCGCCTACACGGTAGCCGATATAACCAGGCATTTTAGTTGCGATAGGACCAGGTAAGGTGTTGCCAATGGCTAATACATCGGCAAACTCTTCGTCCGTCAGCCATTGGTGGCGTGTAACGACTTCTGCATGTACCAGCGGTATCATTGAAGGGCCGCCACCGAAACCAAAAATACCGACTCGAAAAAAGGCCCAGAACAGGGCTGTCTGTTTCATCAGCGTGTCACGCTATGGTAAGCAGGCCGAAAACGGTAGTAGATGCGTTGAAAAACCATATTCTCTCTTTATATCGTTTATAAGTGATAAAATCGATTATTTTTCAGGGTAGAATAATATAATCAAGAGCGTTAGCAGGCGTCAAACGGAATAAATGATATGCGCTCACCGGTGGATGAAAGGACCCTACCATGAACCAGTACATTCAGCCCTCCACAACGACAGCATCTAGCCGTATTTACGATATTTTACGCAAAGACCTGGTTAATGGGCGTTTTGCTGCTGGCGAAAAGTTGGCAATCAATGCGCTTAAAGAGCTGTATCAAGTGGGCTTAAGCCCCTTGCGTGAAGCGTTAAACAAGTTGGCCGCCTATGGTCTGCTGATACAGGAAAATCAGCGCGGTTTTCGGGTGCCAACACTTTCACGCAGTGAACTGGATGATATTGTAAAAACGCGCTTAGCCTTGGAAGGCATGGCATTTGAACAGGCAATTTCGCTGGGGGATGCGGCGTGGGAGGCAAACCTTCTCGCGGCAGAGCATCGCCTGAAGTGTGCCGACATGACGCTGGATAATGACGATGAGTGGGAGCGATTGCATACCCAGTTTCATCGCACGCTGGTCGCATCTTGCGGCTCTATATGGTCGCTGCGGTTTATTGAGCAACTGCATGATCAATTTGATCGGTACCGGCGCTTGGGGCCCAAAATGCCGGTAATTCGCCAGGAGTTGGATCAGCAGCACCATGAGCTAGTGGCGCTCGCTTTAAAGCGCGATGTGAAAGCAGCGCGAAAGCTTCTTGATGAGCATATCCTTAAATCCTATGAGGCTGCGCTAACGTGCTTTGCGCAGCACGGATAAAAGCATCAGCTAAGCCGTTAGTGATAGGTGTACACTGGCGCGCACTAAACACGATAAAGCGGATGTAAAAGAGCGATGCAATATTCAGATAATGATGTCATTGAGCAAACGTTGAGCTGGGTGCGCAATTTTATTGTGGCTGAAAACGTATGTCCCTTTGCTCAGCGAGAAGTAGAGCGTGACACTATTCGTGTGGGCGTCGTACGCTCAAAAAAGCTTGAGGTGGCATTGGAAGAGCTGATGGTCGAAGTGCAGTGGTTGGATGAGCATCCGGAAACAGAAACCACGCTGCTGGTCTTTCCCACGCTTTTTAAGCACTTTGACCACTATCTGGACTATGTAGAACTGGCAGAAAGCATGCTGGCCGAACAGGGCTATGAAGGTGTTTATCAGCTGGCGACTTTTCATCCGGACTACTGCTTTGAGGACGCCACGCCAGAGGACGCCTCGAACTACACCAACCGCTCACCCTACGCAATGGTGCACCTATTGCGCGAAGCGAGCGTTGAAAAAGCCATTGAGTTTTATGGTGATACCTCGGTCATCCCGGAACGCAATGTGGCCCATTTGACCACGATGGGAAGCAGTAGGGCAGAGCGCTATCTTCAGGATGCGTTAGCGCAACGGGCATCTTCGGGTAAAACGCCATAACGCCTTGTTCGTGCTGTTTATGCAAAGCTCAAACGCCCTTGCTTTGGATCGATTGTTGCGCTTTTCTCTGCGGGTATTCCAAGCGCCGCCACTACCATCAACATGACAACGAGCAAACCTAATGCACCTGCCAGAGCATGGTTCATTGGAGTGGTTGTGATGTCGATAAAAACTATGAAAATTAATACGCTAGTCGAATAAGTTATAAGAATTTATGCATCACGTAGCTGTCTACGAGTCCTTGTGTTGCGTGACAATAAGCTTTCGGCACCGTACCCACAATATTAAATCCTAAACGCTGCCAAAGCGCTACCGCTGCCTCGTTCGTGGCAACGACAGCGTTAAACTGCATGGCTTTAAAATCATGGGTGCGGGCTAGTTGCTGAGAGTGTTCACACATCGCGCGCGCAACGCCTTTACCGCGGGCGGCAGCGGTGACCATATAGCCACAGTTACACACATGGCCACCCGGGCCTGCGGCATTGGCTTTTAGGTAGTAGCTTCCCACCAGTTCGCCTGCTGAATCTCTGACGGCATACGTGGCTTTGGGGACTTGGCACCATAGTGAGTAGGCCGCCTCGTAGCTAATGTCGGGGTCAATGGCATAGGTGTGTTGTTCCGCCACAATCGCCTTAAAAGTGGGCCAGAAAATAGCGAAGTCGTCTTGCGTCATTAAGGTGAAGGTAAGTGTAGACATGGTTAATACCTGGTAGAGATAAGCCGAGTAGCATGTGAGGGGCGTTAATGGTACCAGGCCGCAGCGATGCCTGCGGCTGTCAACATGGAAGGGGCATCTGCGCTTGAAGCCCCTTAAGTGGCTGTACGTTGCGCTTATTTTGCTACGTGAGCAACGATTTCGTAGCTGCGCACGCGGTCGGCATGATCAAAAAAGTCACTATTAATCATTAACTCATCGGCGCCTGTACGTTCCTGAAAGTCTTCAAGTCCTGCTTTAACTGTTTCTGGACCACCAATAATCGCGGCACCCAGGAACTGGTTGACTTGCGACTGCTCCATGGGTGACCAGTCCAGCTGCTCTACCGGGGGCTGCGACTGAGTCGGCTTGCCACGGATCAGGTTCAGAAACTTCTGCTGGGCGGAGGTAGCAAGGTAGTGCGCCATGGCATCATTCTCTGCGGCCATCACCGGCAGCCCGACCATGGCATAAGGCTTATCCAGATGCTCAGACGGGCGGAAGTTATCGCGGTAGAGGCGTAACGCTTCAAATAGGTAGCCGGGTGCAAACTGCGCCGCAAATGCAAAGGGCAGGCCCAGCCTGGCGGCCAGTTGGGCGCTGTAGCCGCTTGAACCCAACAGCCAGATAGGCACGTTAGTTCCTTGGCCAGGTACCGCTTTCACCTGCTGGCCGGGCTCTGCATCTCCCAGGTAGCGACGCAGCTCGCTTAGTTGCTCGGGGAAGTCGTCTACGCCCGCATGCATGCTGCGCCGCATGGCACGCATAGTGGCACCGTCAGAACCGGGCGCCCGCCCAAGTCCCAGGTCAATGCGCCCAGGGTAGAGCGTTTCCAGCGTGCCAAACTGCTCGGCAATCACAAGCGGAGGATGATTAGGCAGCATTATCCCGCCCGAGCCTAGCCGTATAGTGGAAGTGTGGCCTGCCAAATGGCCAATCAAAACGGACGTGGCGGCACTGGCGATTCCAGGGATGTTGTGATGTTCGGCAAGCCAGTAACGGGTATAGCCCAACTGCTCGGCTCGCTGTGCCAGTGAAACGCTATCCCGGAACGTTTCAGCAGCGCTGCCGCCTTGGCGTATAGGGGCAAGGTCGAGTACAGAGAGCGCGGTCGAAGAGAGTTGGCTCATATTTCACCTACTAATAAAGACGTGGAGCATGCTTAAAGATTTGGACGCGTAGGCAATGAGACGGCACGCGGTTAAATCATTAGCACGCTTGTTAGTAGAGTGTATGCGGGCTATGAAGGCCAAATGCAAGGAGCAGCCCTTTTGGGCTGCGTAACCTGTTTGATCGGTTAGTCACTCGGCGGGGTGGCGAACCAGGATCACGTTAACGTCGACATGGGCCGGTTGAGAGAGCGCATAAATAACCGCGTTGGCAATATCGCGAGCTTCCAGCGCCGTTTCAGGCGGTTCATCAAAAAAGGGCGTATCGACATGCCTGGCTCAATCAAACGAGGTGACATCAGTGGATGGCTCGTTTAGCGTGAGTATGCTGGAGCCTCTTTGAGCATGGAGGAGAGATCGAGAATGGCTTGCGCCATGTCTGCCATGCTTTTGCTTTGATCCATTGATGTCTTGCGAAGGAAGCGGTAAGCCTCCTCTTCACTCATTGATTGGTGCGCCATAATAAGCCCTTTAGCGCGTTCAATAAGCTTGCGCTCGCGCAGTGCCTTACGGGTATTTTCCAGCTCATCGCTTAACCCTTGTAGGCGGCTGGACTGGGTCTGGGTTAACGCTATCAGGGAACGGCCAAGCGGTGAGGTCAGCGCGCTGGCCGTTAAATCACCCGACGGCTGAGGATGGTTAAGGGCCAGTAACGGTTCGCAAGGCGCGGGTTTATGCGCGTAAGGCTTGGCTTTGGTCTGCTCAAGCGTTGCTTCTGCCTGGTGTATTTTGCGATAGCAAAGCGCGGCTAGCTGTGCGTTTAACGTATCTTCGACGCTTTTGATTGCATCAATGCGCAGCGTGGTTAGCTCGTACCAGGTTTCACCCAGCGGGTTAGACGCTATGTGCGGCGACGCTGGCTGGCAGGCGGCCTCGCGCAGTTGTTGAATGCCGGTTAGCGCGCTGGTTGAAACGGCTTGCTGCCAGGCAAGCGCGGCGTCTGGAGTAGCAAATTCGATAAAAGTGTCAAAACAGCGCTGCTGGTCGTTAACCAGTTGGCCGAGAAGTTGGCGGTGACTGTCATCAAAATGGCCAAGGGTATAGCCAAAGGCGCCACAGGCACGCTCTTGTCCGGCCAGCTCCTTGCCTTGCATGAGATGGAAAATAGCCACCAG
Organism: Halomonas sp. AOP22-C1-8; assembly: GCF_052378905.1. Classification (NCBI taxonomy): domain Bacteria; kingdom Pseudomonadati; phylum Pseudomonadota; class Gammaproteobacteria; order Oceanospirillales; family Halomonadaceae; genus Halomonas; species Halomonas sp. AOP22-C1-8. The sequence goes on from NZ_JBQSYD010000014.1 coordinate 44,933, forward strand.
CGCGCGGGTAATATCTGGATCGTCTGAAGTGTCGGCAGCTTCGAAGACAATCGCTAACAAACCGCCAATAAGGTGATTAAAGGCTTGGGTGGCGGCATCGGGAGAAATAGCAACGTTATCAATGGCGCTGCGCAGTGCGCTTAAGTCGTCCAGGGCGTTCCACATGGCGGCTATTCGGCGCAGCAGGCGCGCCGCTGCCTGTGGGCGTGCTTCCTGGCTTAGCGCCTCTAAGCGCCTGCGCATCAGCGCTTCGGCCTCTTTGCTCTTGTTAATATATGTCTGGTGGCGTGTTTTAAAGCGCTGACCTTGAGAGGCGAGGTAAATCGTTGAGGCACCGCGTTCGCGCTGAAGCACATGGATAAAACGGCTAATATCCGCAACGATTTCCGAGGCCGTCGCTAAATAACGAAAATTGTCGATATCGCAACGAATGGCGGTTAAGAGTAGCTGCTGGGCAGATGACATAACGATTTCCTTTTACTCGCCGCGTTGCCCTTCTCTCATGGCTGGCTTGCGCCGGAGAGTAGGGGGCTGCTTGAGCATAATGCCTGGCGTTAACTTAATGCCTAGCGTTAACGTAATGAAAGGGCCCCCGCACCGGTATCATCGCCCACGGCGTCACGGTAAGCGTTTGCTTCTTGTGCTTCCGTTACGTCGTTAAACCGAACGACTAATACGCACGAGGCCAGTACCAGAACGGTCACGCCTAGGTAAAATAGCCCTTGTTGATAGCTTAAGCTTTCACTGCGAAACAGAAAGGCGGCCGAGACGGCGCCGACATTGCCGCCCGCACCCACAATCCCGGCAACTGCGCCCAAGGCTTTTTTATTGATAAACGGCACGACACCGAACGTGGCGCCTTCGGCCATTTGTACGAAGAGGCTAAACACCAGCATGATGCCAATGGCCAGGCTTAGAACGTGCATTTGCGAAAAGGCGACCAGCGCAATGCCTTCACAAACCAGCGCAATAAATAGCCAGCGCACACGTCCTTTTAACCCGCCCTGTTTGGCGAACAGATCCGAGAAAACACCACCCAGCGTGCGGGCAAAAATATTCATCAACCCAAACAGCCCTGCAATCATGCCAGCCATTGCCAGCGTTAAGTCGAATTTGTCGAAGAAGTAGATAGCCGCAATATTGTTGATCGTAAGTTCAACACCAAAACAGAGCCCATAAACTACAAACAGTGCCCAAACGCGGATGTCTTTCGCCGCTGCTAAAAAGCATTGAGTGGCGCTGTTCTCGCCCGTTGCCTCGGGCAATTCACCCCGTGCGCGCAGGTCACTAAAGTTGCCGTCAGGCGCATCCTGCGTGAGGAACCAGTAACCTATCCCGGTGATAAACATCACAATGCCGGGCACGACCATGGCAAGACGCCAGCCTAGCGCTTCGTTAACGCCCAGCATTAGCATGCCTGCAAAGATAAGCGGCATGAGAATTTGCGTGGTACCGCCTCCCAGATTACCCCAGCCCGCACTCGTTGCATTGGCGGTACCCACGACATTGGGCGCAAACATCATGGTGGTGTGGTACTGCGTAATCACGAATGAGGCACCGATAGCGCCAATGGCTAAGCGGGCTAGCAGGAACGTCTCAAAACTATTGGCAAAGCCGATGCCCATGACCGGTAGGGAGCCTAAAATGAGCAGGCCCGTGTAGGTTTTGCGCGGTCCTAATCGGTCACACAGCAATCCGATCAGGAGCCGTACGATAACGGTAATCGCGACAGACGCGATGATCGTGTTGCCAATTTGTGTCTGTGTCAGGGAAAGGTCATCGCGCACCACCGCCATGAGTGGCGCGATGCCGAACCAGCCAAAGAAACAGATATGAAAAGCAAACCACGACAGGTGGAAGGCACGCATCTGAGGCGTGGAGAACGTCAGCAGTCGAATACGATTGGCTTTATTGCGTATGTCCATGGGATGGCCTCACAGGATCTTAACCAGTTGAGCATCACGCAACGCCAAATCGCTCTGTTGCGTTACGTGTTCACGAGAACATGCCTTCGTCATTGAAGGTCAGGCTCGACGCACTCGTACCCGGTTGGGCCTGGTCTACGCCTACCATCACAAGAGATAGTTAAGCAATTAATTCGCCATCGGGGATTTTTATAAGCCTTATCAGTTGGTTACTTTTTATAGGCCGAAGATTTACAGAAAGAGGAATAGCCCCATGCGCTGTTGATGGGCATGCCGTAGGCGGCATGCATCACAATAGTGCTGTTTAGTCGTGCAGGTAAACGGCGTCGATATCCAGCGTTGAGTGATTGCCGATTGCCTCGAAGTGCTCATCCAGCCAGCGCTGCGCGGCGTCTCGGCCTTGTTCAAAAAGGTGTGAAAGAAACGACCATTCCGAATTCATCTTGCTGGAAACGGAAAGGTTTTCCAGCGCTTGCTCGCCGCTAATACGGTGAAAGAGGGCCTGCTGGTAACAGTTGTTGATCCCTTGCTCTTCCAGGGCGTGTTGCAGTAGCGCAATCATGCGTATCTCTTTAATCAGCGCGGCGTTAAAGGTAATTTCATTAAGTCTGTTCAGGATGGATGACGCACAGGTCGGTACTGAGTCGCGGCTGATAGGGTTAATTTGTATCAGCAGGATATCCCGTGAACTGCACTCCTCCATTAAGGGAAACAGCGCGGGATTGCCCATGTAGCCACCATCCCAGTAGGCCTCGCCATCAATTTCAACGGCCTGGAACATCAAGGGTAAACAGGCAGAGGCCATTACAGCATCAAGACTCATCTCTTCACGACGAAAGACACGCTGTTTGCCCGTGCGCACATTGGTGGCCGCCACAAACAGCTTAAGCTGCTCGCATTGGCGCACCCGCTCGAAATCAATGTGTGCATCAACGATGTCACGCAGTGGGTTAACGTTTAACGGGTTGAATTGATAGGGCGAGATCAGGCGCGTCATAAGGTCCATCGCGATATAGCCTGGCGAATGATCAAGGCTCCAGTTGCCGGTCCAGACATCCATCGGCGAACGACGTACCGGGCTTGCCATACCCGCGCGACTGACCGCCTGCCAAAAATCCGTCAGTGCTTGCCTGGCTAACGGCTTGCCGCCTCTGGTAAGGGCATCGGCCATCACCACGCCATTCATGGCACCGGCACTGGTGCCGCTAATACCTTCTATTTCGATGCGCTCATCTTCAAGCAGGCGGTCAATGACGCCCCATGAATAAGCGCCGTGTGCCCCGCCGCCTTGCAATGCGAGATCCAACTTCTTGACTTGAGTCATAAGGCCTCATGCGTTAGTTAGCTTATTCATGCTGCACTGCTTCTCAGCATGGCATAAGAACCGACACATGCCACCAGGCGCGAATTTAACGTTGCGCTAAATGGGGGGCACCTGGCGTTTGGCAGCGTAAGAAATTTGAGCTGGCGAGCCACTCCTCATCGGGGTAATAGGCAAACACATACTGATCATCTCTTAAGCTATCAATCAGCGGGTAAGTGATATCCTGGCGTACAGCGGGGCAGCCATGGCTGCGGCCGAGGCGGCCTGTTTGCGCGATAAAGTCATCGCTAACGTAGTCGGCTCCGTGAATCACAATGGCACGCTCGTAGGCGAGGTCATTGACCTCGGGTTCCAGCCCGTTAAGCCTAAGGGAGTAGCCGTTGCGTCCGTAATAGCTATTCATGGTACGAAACAAGCCAAGACTTGATTGATAGCTTTCGGGAATATTCGAGAAGGCGTCGGCTTGCGCATCACCAGAACCCTGGCCATGGGAAACCAATTCCTCAAACAACAGCGTGTGCTGGCGCAGATCAAAGACCCACATGCGCCGCTCGGTGGAAGGCAGTGAATAGTCGATAACTGCCAGCCGCTCGACATCGGGGTCCGCACAGCTAAGCGCTTGGGCGGCAAGGCGCAGCGCTTCTGGGGTAGCCGAAGGCGCTAATTGAAGCAACTGATGATTAAGCGATAACACACCGGGAGGGGGCGTTGAGGCGACATCAGAAAAGAAACTGCTCGCGTATAAAGGGAGGCTAATGAACGCGAAAGGTAAACAGCATGACAACGATAGTGGGCGCAAACGGGTTACCATACAGAGCAATCCTGCTGACAAGAGCGACGACGAAAAACAGTAAACGGCTATGATGAAAGTAAGCATGCCGCGAATGGGAATTCATAGTAACGCAAGGAGAGGGTGATGAACGAGATGCAGTCACTAAGACAATGGGCGATAGGGGCCGCTCTAGGTCTAGCACTGTCCCATATCCCTTTCGGTTTAACACCGGCGTATGCGGCCTCTGAGCCGCTTAAACAGGCACTTATACAGCGCTTGGCGGCTGAAGATCAGGCGTCGCTGCCGATCCGTGAATTTTATCAATTGCGTAATGAGCAGCTAGCCTGGCGCGAAGCTTCATCGGTTGAGGCGTTAGCCAATGCGCTTAACCTGCTTGAAAGTGATGGTTTGACCCCTAGTGACTACCGTGCCGATAGATTGTTGAGCGCTTTCCAGAGTAGCCAGAACGCTGGAGAGTCCGCTCAGGCCGCGTTTGATATTCAGGCAACGTCGTCGCTGTTGTTGGCGCTTGATCACCTGGAGCGTGGCAAGGTCAACCCGCGTGACGTTGAGCCGAATTGGGATGTCCCACGTCCTGAACGTCGCTATTCGCTGGCTCGCGTTGCTCAGGCCGTTGATGACCAGGCATTGGAGCGCGCTTTTGAGCTGGCTCGTCCAGCCTCAAGTGAGTATCAGCAGTTGCGAGAGGCGCTCAGCCGCTATCGTCAGATGGCCACGCTAGGCAGCACCCCGTATTTGCCGTCGCGCGAAGACTCGCTGCGCCCGGGTGATAGGGATGATGACGTAATCCTGCTGCGCCAACGCCTGGCGATGTGGGGAGAAGATGGCCTGGTCTCGGCAGACAGCAGCGCCTATCTCATGATTGGCGTTCAGGCGCCAGGCGGCGATAGACGCACCTTTGATACTGAACTCGAAATGGCCGTAAAACGCTTTCAGCGGCGCCATCAACTAACCGCCGATGGCGTCGTCGGCGATCGTACTCGCTTGGCGCTTAATGCACCTGCCGCCTCACGTGTTGATCAGTTGCGGGTTAATCTGGAGCGTGCTCGCTGGATAGGCCCCCAGCAGTCTAGTGAGCCGCGGGTCTGGGTAGATATCGCAGGCTACCAGTTGCACTATATTCGGCCAAACGGCCAGCAGTGGAATGCCCGGGTGGTCGTTGGGTCGCCGCGCCGTGAAACGCCTATTATTCACTCATCCATCAGCCACCTAACGATCAATCCCAGCTGGACGATTCCGCCTACCATCCTGCGTGAAGATGTTCTGCCCCGGATACGTCAGAACACCGACTATTTAGCCCAGCATAATATGCAGGTGATCAATATGTCCGGTGCGCAGCTAGACCCCGCCGAGGTCGATTGGCAACGCCCTGGGGGCGTTATGTTGCGCCAGGTAGCGGGGAGCAGTAACCCTTTGGGTCGGGTAGTGGTGCGCTTTCCCAATAATGACATGATCTATTTACACGACACGCCAGCACAGGGGCTTTTCCAGCGTGATCAACGGGCATTGAGCTCGGGCTGCGTACGCGTCGAAGGGGTGCGCGAATTTGCCCAAATGCTTTTGCAAGATAGTGGCAGTCGTTACCAGCTCAGCACGCTAATAAATAGTGGTGGCAGCGACCGTAATGTGAACTTGCCTCAGCGCATTCCTGTTGCACTACATTACTTGACCGCATGGCCCAACGCCCAAGGGGAAGTGGAGTTTCGCACGGATATCTACCGGCGCGATGCGTCACTATTGGCAGCGCTCCAGCGTTCTGTATGAACGTAGAGGGCAGGCCAGCGTGTAGATAGCGCAAGGTGCGTGGCTACCGTTCAGAGGGTAAAAACGACAATGCCGCCCTTGGGGGCGGCATTGTTATAGGGTGTTAAAGCTTGGATTACAAAACTTGGATTACAAAAACCTGGATTACTCAGTATCGCTTTCTGACTGGTAGCCCGCCACGCTAATCGTGCCGGTTTCGCCACTTTCAAGCGCAGCAAGCATCGGCTCGGCTTGGCGTTGGAAGGCAATTAGTGTGTCGCCGTTTAAGCCCATGTTTTCAGGAAGGTCTATCGTCATTGCATTAACGGGCGAGTTATTAACGATGACCTCGTAATGCAGGTGAGGGCCTGTACTGCGGCCAGTGTTACCCGAAAGCGCGATGCGCTCGCCCATGGTGACGCGTTGGCCCTGGCTTACCAACTGCCGGGACAAGTGCAGGTAGCGCGTACGATAGCCATTGTCATGGCGGATAATAATATAGCGGCCTGCGGCTGGATGGTTGGCAATTTTCTCAACACGGCCATTGGCGGGGGCAGTCACCGGCGTACCAATAGGCATTGCAAAGTCAGTACCGTTGTGTGGGCTGATCCGACCCGTTACCGGATGTTTACGGCGTGGATTGAAACCGGAGCTAAGGCGGTAACTACCGTCAAAGGGGTAGCGTGCAAAAGAGGGATCCAGGCTATTGCCTTCGGGCGTATAGAAGTTATTGTCGGTGGCATTACGTACGACAGTGAGGTCCATGCGCTCTCCGGCATACTTTACTGCTAGTACGCGGGAGCCCAGCGTTTCGCCATCAATCATGTCGGACTCAACCAGCACCTGGAATTGGTCGCCACGGCGACTGTCCCGGCGAAAATCAAGTTTCTTCTCTAGCAAGTGAGTAAGCTCGGTAACCGAACTGCTGCTCAAACCAGTTGCCTGAGCTGAACGGGCGAAACTACCGCTAACACTACCCGCAAAAAGGCGTTGAACCGGCTCTCCCTGTCGCTCAATAGACGTAATGGCGAAACTGTCAGTATCGCTTTCTATTAATACCCCGTCGCGCATGTTTTTCATCATGCGAAGCGCAAGCAGGCGGCCGTCCTCATCTAGCTGGTAGTCGAAGCTGTGGCCTGCACGCCAGTTTGTCAGCATTTGAGATTCTGGCATGTCATCCAACAGTGCCAGTACTTCGCTATAGCCTAGCCCCAGCTCATCTTGTGCCAGAACGGCAAAGGTTTCACCTGGCTCAACAAGGTGGGTCTTCCATTCAGGGACATAGGGCTCTTCAGCAGCCAGTTCCAGCTCAAGAAAAGAGACGTCATCGAACAGATCAATGCCGTAATCTTCATAAGAAGTAGCATCTGCGATTTCGACAGAGGACGACGGATCGATATCGAGCATGCCGCTTGAAAGTGTGCCTACGACAATCGACATATGCAGTGCGCCGTTATCGATTGCGCTGTCGTTGAGTACTGCACTGGGCGGCTGGTGTTCTGCTACCGCCGCATCCGCGCTAGAGATAAGATCAAGATCAACGATTTCTGTTGCCGCTAAATCGCTAAGGGGAATATGTTCGCGGGTGGCATCAATGGCCCTTGAGGCGCGATTGATGGCATCAGCAACCGGCGCTCGTTCCTGACCAAGGGAAGGAAGACCTGGCGCTGAATCGCTGGGAAGCGGTACTAACACGCTTTCAAGCGGTGTATGGGGTTGGTTTAAATCGTGATACGTTGTAATTAATTTTTGTGCGCCCAGCACAGTGACCATTGTAGCCACAGGTAACAGTAACAACTTATGCGTGCGGGGCAGCGAATGAAGGATTCGCAACATGGGTAAATAGACCGCCGAGTTCGTGATCGAAAACGAATATGAAAGTAAACAAACCCCGGAACCATACCCCATGGAGCAAAAGGTGCATAGACTGTATATCTGTACATAAAAGATACTTTTGCTATATGAGCATAAGTAAATGGCAGATATTACTGTTTGTGAACACTGTTTGCTAACAAAGGTAAATAAAAGCTTGGATAAAGCGAGTCGGCTACCTCTGTGTATTGCATACTTCTGATCATGAAAAACATGAGAATTACTAACCTAACCATAGACAGGCAGAGAGTAGTGTAGAGGTTTTGTGGCGGTTAGGAGTGTCGGGTAAGTAAGGTCTAATAGGAATTATTATTATTGTTGTTTGAAAACAAGCGCTTAAGCTATTGTTAATATTAGTTAAGAATTTTTAGGTTGGGCGAAGATAATACCGTGAGCCGTGGATACTGTCTGTCAGACTTAAGGCGGGGTTAATCTTGACGTTTTTTTTGTAACAAAAGGTTAATTGCGGGTTTTTTTAGCGTTTTAACGTGGTTAGGGCGTTGGCCAGACGAGCAATAGAGCGCGCTGCGTATTTGAGCGACGCAGATAAAACCAACATGCACTGGCAGGCCGGCTGTATTGTGCCGGATGGCGTAAATAAGCACTGAATAAGCGGTACTTTTTATTGATTACTGGCATTCTAGTGAGATTTTTTCGAAGATTAAGCGGATTGTATCGCTGTATAGCATCGAGGAAATCGAAATGTCCCGGGTAACACTTGCGCAATGGCAAATGCTGGCAGCCGTGGTAGACCATGGAGGATTTGCGCGTGCAGCGGAAGCGATCCATAAAAGCCCCTCTACGTTGAACCATGCCGTTCATAAGCTGGAAGAGCAGTTAGGTGTTCAGGTGCTTGAGCCGGTTGGGCGTCAGGTACGCTTGACGGAGGCTGGTGAGTTACTGCTGCGCCGCGCACGTCAATTGGTAGAAAGCGCAGCCTCTTTAGAAGATGTGGCGTCAAGGCTGGCGGCAGGCCTGGAAGCTGAAATTATCGTGGCAATCGAGCAGATATTCCCAGCGGCGGTCCAGGCGAAGGCACTAGAGCGTTTCTCGGAAGAGTATCCTCAAGTACGCGTGCAGCTATATGAGAGCGTGCTCCACGGTGGAATTGAAATGCTCTATGACGGCCGCGCAGACCTCGTGGTTTCGGGTATATCGGCGCAGGGGTTTTTAGGTGAGCCTCTGGTGCTCGTTCGCTTTATTGCGGTTGCCCATCCGGACCATGCTCTACACCAGTTGGGGCGGTCATTAGACCTTCGCGATCTGGCACAGCATCGCCAGTTGGTGGTTCGTGACTCAGCCTTGCGTCAGCCTTTGGATGCAGGGTGGTTAAAGGCCGAGCAGCGTTGGACGGTAGGTCATTTGAACACCTCTCTGGATATGTTAAAGCGTGGCCTAGGGTTCGCTTGGATGCCTGAATCCCATATTACAGAAGAGCTAGCGCGTGGCGAGTTAAAGCCATTGCCGCTTCCGGCGGGTGGCACACGCGAAGTGCCTGTTCAGATGATTTTTCGGGATCGTGATCGTGCAGGGCCTGCCGCTCATGCTATGGCGGCTGCGTTAAAGCAAGCGGTCGAAGAGCTCTATTCCCATGGTTCGATTATCTCGAATGAAGCACCGTAAAACATCCGCTTGAGCATCTGCGCACCGGGGGTATGCTGAAGGTAGCGTCGTCAGATATTTATTACCCTTTTAGGAGATGCCTTATGGGCTTGCTTGTTAATGGTGAATGGCACGACCAGTGGTACGACACGAAAAAGAGCGGCGGTGAATTTGTCCGTGAGTCTGCTCAGCTGCGTGATTGGGTCGGCGATCAACCGGAAACTGACGGGGCCTGCTATCCCGCTGAAAAGGACCGCTACCATCTATACGTTTCGTTAGCCTGCCCTTGGGCGCACCGCATCCTCATAATGCGTAAGCTAAAAGGGCTGGAGTCGTTGATAGGTGAGTCGCATGTGAGCCCTTTGATGCTAAATAAAGGGTGGACCTATGAGCAGAATGAAGGCTCAAGCGGTGATGCCGTTAACGGCGTTGATTACCACTATCAGCTATACACCATGACTAACCCCACCTATACCGGTCGGGTAACGGTCCCGGTGCTCTGGGATAAAAAGCGAAGTGCCATCGTTAATAATGAGTCGGCCGACTTGTTACGTATATTGAATGTCGCGTTTGATGATCTTACTGGCAACCATTTGGATTTTTATCCGGAGGATTTGCGCGAACAGATCGACCAAGTGAATGCCGATGTCTATGACCATATTAACAACGGCGTTTACAAGACCGGTTTTGCCACCGAGCAGAATGTGTATGAAAAGCATGTTCATGCGCTGTTTGAAGCACTAGAGCGTGTGGAAAAACGTTTGGGTAACCAGCGTTATCTGGCGGGTGAGTGGCTAACAGAAGCGGATATCCGCCTGTTTACGACGCTGATTCGTTTTGATGCCGTGTATTACGGCCATTTCAAGTGTAATTTCAAGCGTATTGAAGACTTTCCCAATTTGTCCAATTATGTGCGCGAAATCTACCAATGGCCGGGGGTGGCTGAAACGATTGATATGGGCCATATAAAACGTCACTACTACTACAGCCACGATACGATTAACCCAACACGTATTGTACCTGCTGGGCCGCTGCTTGACTTTGAACGCCCCCATGATCGAGAGCGCCTGCCAGGGCGTGGGGTACGTTCTAAGCAGAGCGCTTAGGCAGCTTGTTCAGCGCAGCCGGCCGCTGCAAACCAGAAGACCGCCGAAAAGGCGGTCTTCTGTTATTACGTTAGCTGATGATGGACGGTGTTAATCGTGATTTGATATGGCTTCACGTGTTGATTGCCAAGCGCTTTGTGCGCCATCGCGGGTAGTCTCCCACGCATCACGAGCATTTACTTTCGTTTGTTCCCACCAGTCATGGTTGTAGGTCGGAAATTCTTCAACTTCTTCGTGGGTTGCATCAAGAATAATGCGGTGCTCGGTATCCCCGTCGCTCTCAGTGTGGGTTTCAAGCGAGAAGTAGTCAGTGCCTACAACGATCTCACGACCACCAAGGCCTAATACGGCGCCACTCTCAATGACCAGCGCATTGATACGCATCTCTTCATCGAACAGGATATTATCGACTTCACCGATCTCATCGCCGGACCCGTTGTTGAAGTAGACGTCAGCGTCAAGGATATCTTTGGCGGAGTACATGCCTTGGGGCTCTTCTGACGCTTGCACTCCGAAGGCCAGGCTGCCTAACAGGGCGGTACCGATAGCGGTGGTTAACATTGTCTTACGCATAGCTTCTCTCCATGTGGCTAAAATACAGAATGGTCAACATTGGCTGCCCATTCATCGCTAGTCGCCAATAACTTGCAACGTTTGACTAAAACAGAAGTGAGTAGGCTTATGACGCTGACGGGTTATAGCGTGTTGGCCCAATCATCAGCACGTCTTTCAGCTTCTTCACGCGTCAGACCATATTTTTGCTGAAGCTTGCCCACTAGCTGATCTTTCCTGCCACCAATCTGATCAAGCTCATCATCGGTGAAGTCGCCCCAGCTAGTGCGTGCTTTACCTTTCATTTCCGTCCACTTGCCTTCAATTTGATCCCAGTTCATACATCACTCCTTGAATTGCTGAACGTGTTGAGGCATCTAATTAAGTTAGACGATATTTACACAAGTGCAAATGATGATGTTTGTTTTGGGTGAAGTAAAAAAGGTGTAGTAAAAAGGCTGGTCATTCATTATTTGAGGTGTTAGGATGCGCGCTCCTCGCATGTGTTGACCCCTCCATCACGACGATAAGCGATGTCTACGTAGTTTTATATTTGATGCGTAGCAAGGCTTGCGGGAACATCTCGCTGATTGCAGATGTTCATTGCTGTGAAGATGGCGCGCCTCCAGCATTTCACCAAACGGGTGAAATCGGCGCAGAAGGTCGCCACAGCGGTTGGCCCTTTGAGAATATATAGGTTTGCCAACCGTATGCCAGGTGCGACCGGCGTCTCCGACTCCACTGATGACATTATCCGCTTATTGACGGAACCTGTTTTTCGATGCTGCTTTTTAGCGCAACATCGTTGTCAGAGTCAGAGACGCTTACGATGCTCTTTTGCCGGTACTGCCGGCCTACCAAGGTGTGATTAATGACCTCGACTTCTGTCGCCTCGCCGAGCTTCGGCGATCTGGCTCTATTGCCTGCCGTTCTGTCTGCTGTTGAAGCACAGGGCTATGTAACCCCTTCACCTATCCAGGCGCAAACTATTCCTGCGTTGCTGGAAGGTCGCGATATGCTGGGCCAAGCACAAACCGGTACCGGTAAAACCGCAGCATTTGCTTTACCGTTATTGTCACGACTGGATCTTCAGCGTCGTGCTCCTCAAGTATTAGTCATGGCCCCAACCCGCGAGCTTGCTCAGCAGGTTGCAGCCTCATTTAGTAAGTATGGTCAAAACCTGCAGGGCCTTGAAGTGGCCATCCTGTGTGGTGGCCAAGAGTACCGTGAACAGTTAGGCGCGCTGAAGCGCGGTGCCCAGGTTGTTGTTGGCACCCCCGGCCGTATTATTGATCACCTGGACCGTGGCAGCTTGAAGCTGGACGGCCTGTCAGCACTCGTATTAGACGAAGCTGATGAAATGCTGCGCATGGGCTTTATCGACGACGTAAAACGCGTGGTCGCCGATACCCCGAAAGATGCACAGCGTGTGTTCTTCTCGGCCACACTGCCGACTGAAATTGAGCGCATTGTTAACCGCTATCTGGTTGACCCGGTAAAAGTGGCGATTGAGTCGCGCACGACCACTGGCGAAAACATTGAGCAGCGCATTGTACGCGTTGACGGCGGTGCCAAGCTTGAAGCGCTGGCGCGTATTCTTGAAGTCGAGCCGGTCGATGCCGCTATTGTCTTCGTACGTACTCGTGCCGCTTGTACTACCCTGGTTGAGCAACTGACGGCTCGTGGCGTCAACGCCGCTGGTCTGTCCGGTGACCTGGACCAAAGCCTGCGCGAGCGTACGATTACTCGCCTGAAGCGTAGCAAGGTCGACGTATTGATTGCGACTGACGTTGCTGCCCGTGGTCTTGACGTGCCGCGCATTACGCACGTTATCAACTACGATCTTCCGCAAGATGCAGAAGCGTATACGCACCGTATCGGCCGTACTGGTCGTGCTGGTCGTAGCGGCATCGCGATTACCTTTGCTGGTTTCCGTGAAGGCCGTAAAGTAGGTTGGATGGAGCAGGCAACTGGTCAGAAAATGGCCGAAATGCCGCTGCCTGACGAAGCTGCTATTCGCGCTCACCGTGACGAAGTGTTCCACCACCGTGTGGTGGCAGCGCTTACCAAAGGTGCCGAAGAGCAGCAGGCACTGGTAGAGCGTCTGGTAGAAGAAGGTCATGACGCTATTCAACTGGCCTGCGCCTTTGCTGCCATGGCTCGTGCTGATGAAGCGCCGATTGGCCGCTTGCAAGCGCCGCGTAAAGAGCGTGCCCCGCGTGAAGGTGGCAGTGCCAAGCCTGGTGCTCGCCGTGAGCGTGGCGAACGTGGTGAGCGTCCGCGCGCACCTAGCGAAGGCATGACTCGCTACCGTGTATCCGTTGGCCATAAAGACGGCGTTAAGCCAGGCCAGCTGGTTGGCGCGTTAGCGAATGAAGGCGGCATTGAAGGTGCGCGTATCGGTCGTATCGATATCCGTAACGCCTTCTCAGTGGTTGAGCTGCCTAGCGGTTTGCCTTCCACTATTCTGACCAAGATGGCCCGTGCTCGTGTCGCCGGTCGTCCGTTGGAAATCAGCGAAGACCGTGCGCCTGAGCGTGCTCCGCGCCGTCGTCGTGATGATGGCGATGCGCCGATCCGTCGCCGCGAAGCGTAATCGCTTAAGCATGCGATAGCGGTATTAACCGCGCCTAAAATGCCCTCGTACCGGTTTCCGGTGCGGGGGCATTTTTTTGCTACGCTAAAAGATGACACGCCAAAAAAGCGACAGGGAGTCGACAGTGAAAGCAGCCTTGCATGAATGGAACCTGGCGCCTAAAGAGGCTATCGCGCTTCAGAAAGAGCTTGCTACACGGTTAGAGTCTGATGACCGTATTGCGCCGGTAACGCACATCGCCGGGATGGATATTGGCTTTGAAGACAACGGGGATACCACGCGGGCAGCCGTGGTGGTGCTCAAGTGGGACCCACAAACAGCACCTGACTTAACGCTTGTTGAGCGCGTTGTTCATCGTGAGCCGACGCGAATGCCGTATATTCCAGGGCTGCTCTCTTTTCGCGAAATACCGGCGGCTCTGGGCGCCTTTGAGCAGCTCAATATACTGCCCGAATTAATCATGGTGGATGGACAAGGGATCGCCCACCCCAGAAGGCTCGGGATCGCCGCGCACTTGGGGTTATGGCTGGACTTGCCTACCATCGGCGTTGCCAAGTCACGCCTTTACGGCAAGCACGATGAGGTAGGCGAGGTACGTGGGGATTGGGTGCCACTGCGAGCCGGTAATGAGACGATTGGTGCCGTACTGCGCTCGCGTGACAAGGTGAAGCCGGTATTTGTCTCGCCTGGCCACCGAATTAGTCTTGAAACATCGCTTGATTGGGTAATGCGTTGCCTGGGGCGTACCAAGTTGCCAGAGCCTACCCGCTTGGCCGACAGGTTGGCTTCAAGGCGCGACCAGCATGTCAAAAAGCCACAGAATTCGCTGTTTTAAGATGTCTGGCTCACGTGACCATGTGATGAGCGTTTTATAAAAGCGTGATAAAGCGCTTGAGTAAGCTTGTAGCCTCCTGTGTTTCAACCACCTGAGCGGCAATTGCCTCTGCGTCTTGTTGCTGTTCAAGCAGCACTTCGCGCTGATGCGCTATATAAGCGCGCATGAGAGGTACAGTGAACTCAGGGTGAAACTGCACGCTCCACTGGCGCGGTCCGTAACGCAGTGCCTGGTGCGCATCGTGGGAATTACAGGCCAGCACCTGGGTATTGGAAGGCAACCCTAACACAGACTGCGCATGAGTCAGGTGGGCCATAAAATGCGCGGGTAGCTGGCTAAATAGGGGGTCTTGAAGGCCCGCATCCGTCAGCGTAACGCTATGCGTACCCAGCTCACGCCCCTTGGGGTGGAAGTCGCTGACACCTCCAAAAGCCGCTGCCATTAACTGATGACCGTAGCAAACGCCTAACATGGGAATGTCCGCTTGAAGCGCCTCCTGTAGCCAGGGTTTTAAGCGTTCGCTCCAGGGCTCTTGGTGGCTCACCATGCTATGTGAGCCAGTAATGAGAATACCTGCCAGCGCGTTTAGCGGTAGCGGTGCAGTTTCCTTTCGGGCATCCCATACGCGAAGTGTTAAATGCTCAGGCAGCGTATCGCTTAGCTGTTGCTCAAAGAGGGTTTCAAAGTCACCGTGCTGTTCGGCAACGTCAGAAAATGCATCGCCGGTTTTAATAATGACGACAGAGGCCATATTGATTCCTGTGAAAAAAGGCAGCCTGGTGCGCACACTGTTGATGCGAGCACCAAGGGGATAAAGCATGTCATTATGCGACAGGGCGAATAGGATGTAACCGCCATTCAGTGAGTAACGCCAATAATGAGCGATCCTGCTCATTAAGCTTTAATAAGGAGATGACAATGCAACACGTGACGCGTGCCGGTGAACCGATGGGTGTGGCCGGGGTAATACCTTCCGTTGATCAAACCGCGCCAGAGATGGTATTAACCGATGGCAATCTTCAAGACGTAACGCTGGATACCTACGCAGGCAAGCGGAAAGTCCTCAATATAATTCCCAGCGTCGACACGCCGACCTGCGCCATGTCGACACGGCGTTTTAATGAGCTTGCCTCTAATTTGGACGATACCGTGGTGTTGGTAGTATCAGCTGATTTGCCCTTTGCCGCTCAGCGATTTTGCGGTGCGGAAGGGTTGGATAATGTTAAAACGCTTTCCACCTTCCGCCATCCCGAGTTTTTAGAAGCCTGGGGTGTCGCGCTGCGTAATAACCCTATGGAGGGCTTATGTGCACGTGCCGTGGTGGTGCTGGATAGCGATAATCGCGTACTGCATAGCGAGCTGGTCAGCGAAATTAAAAACGAACCGAACTACGATGCGGCGCTGGCCGTACTTACGGCGTAGCTGACTGCTGACAACGTTTAGCGGCCTCCAGCAGCGCACTAATCAGGCGTTGCTGGGGGCGGTTAAATATCAGCCATTCGGGGTGCCATTGAACCCCGATTAAAAAATCATGTTCGCGCGATTCGATGCCTTGCACCAGGCCATCACGGTCACGCGCGACAATCTCTATCCCTTGGCCCGCTTGGTTAACGGCCTGATGATGAAGGCTATTTACCCGGCACCAAGTGACGCCGAGTAGTTGATACAGTTGGCTTGCCCCCACGATATCGACCGTCTTACGGGGAAGCACCGTGCGTCGACGTTTTAAGCCTTCGTGGGTGGTGTAAATATCGGGGTCCAGCGTGCCGCCTAAATGCACGTTGATTAATTGCGCACCTCGGCAAATACCCAAAACGGGTGTGTTTAAGGGAATGAATCGTTCGAGTAAGGCAAGTTCCAGGGCGTCGCGTGCTGGGTCAAGGCGTACATCCAACTGGAGTTCACCGCCGTAAAGGGTCGCCTGAATATCATCACCACCGCCAATAATTAACCCATCCAGATACGCTGGTAACGGGCGGGAAGGAGATAGCCGTAAGGGTTTTCCGCCATGCCGCCATACGGCAAACCAGTCAAACCACCAGGCAAGGTGGCTTTTATAATCCGAGGTGGTAATTCCAATAAGCGGCCGTTGCATTCAGGTAAGTTCTCTTGAGTCGTCAAAAATAGCCGTGCTGCTGACATGGAACGCTGTCTTAACGGCGCATCCACGTTGTCAGTTTGTCTTTTAAGCGCATCATGAACGGTCGATTTTGCTTGGCGATATATTCATCGCAGCGTGTTTGAAGAAGCTGAGTGTCCGCCGCGAGTTGTTCCACTTCAACCCAGCGGTTCCATTCCACTACTGCCCCCCAGCCTGGCTGAGAGAGCTGTGCATTGGGTAATCGGTAATGAAACGCGGGACGCGGCTTTATAAGTTTGGTATGCAGCAGCGCGTGAGGATGCTCTGGACACAAATAGGCAAATAATGGCAGTAGGTCAAACTCACGATTGCGCGTGGCGTTATAGTGCAGGTAATCGTTAATAAACGCTGCAAGGTCTGGCTGGTAGCGCCTATCCAGCACCTTTAACGCGTACTCCTTGGGGAAAGGATTAGCATGGGGCAGCACTTCACGGGTGATATCCACTTTGATCTCATCGCGCAGCCAATGGGCCAGCAAGAGATAAGCACGCAGCACCGCCAGCAGGTAGTCAACGTCCAGACGCGCTACCTCCAAATTAAGATGCAAACCAAAACCATACAGCAGGCTAGCATCTGTGCCTTTTGCACCCTGGTCGCGTAATGCCTGAAAAATAGTATCCAGCTCTTCAAGTTCATTCCACGGCACCGGCGGACAAATAAGCTCGGTGGGCACCAGGCCTGTTACCATGTCGCCAATAAATTCGCGGGTCTTTTGGTGAAACTCCAGGCGGCGCTGGTGCCGATGGCGCTCCCATTCGCTATCCTGGTTGGCCTGCTCTTCAAGCAATGCCTGATCGGGGTGGGCATACTGGGTATCAAGCTCAATGCCAAATACACCCCAGCGGGTTCCCTCAACCAGTAGCCGGTGGGGGCTTACCACGTTAAGCTCACCTTTAAACAGATCGCGGACCACTAATGCAGTGTCGTGGGGGGGCAAGCCGGCAAATTCGATCTCAATGCCCACACGGCGTACCTTACCGTCGCTATTTAACCGGTTCGGGGGAGCTTGCAGCGTCATCTCGGCATCCTGTGAGGTGAACGTTTAGACTATCAGCCTATCATAGTCGCGCAGATAGGCTGAGCGGATTCCGGGAGGCGAGAGGGAGTAGGCGCGGTGTCATTTTTGAGTCCATTTTAGGAGCATGGTGTGCGACAGCACTGGATAATTAACACTGCCATTTACATTGCGTTAACGGTACTGGTCAGCGTAATGGCGGCTCAGGTTCAGGCCCAGGTCGTCTCGCTTTCCGGTTTAAGTGGAAATGAGCCTAACCAGGAAGAAGAGGTCAGCAGTGATGAATTCCAACGCTCGCTGAATGATGTTATCGCCATGCTCGACAATGAAGAGCAGCGTACGGCGCTGCTTAACTCGCTGCGCGAGCTACAGGTAACAACGGATGCTACTCAAGAGGAAGGCATCGTACGCCAAGGGCTGCTGGGCGCGCTTGCCGACACGCTAACGGATCTCGGTGAGCAGGCCCAGGCAGGCAACTCACCGATTGATGAGTGGTCACGGCAACTGGTGCAAGGGGCCGCTGATCTGCGTGCCTTAAATGCTGGCACGGACCGCGGGCAGGCGATCCGTGAAGTTGTTGACGGCGCAGTGATGGGGATTATCTGGGTCACGCTGCTGGTACTGATGATTGCCTTTGGCCGCTTGGTTGCGACGCGCCGAGAGTGGCCCCTGGATTTGCCTCGTGACCCCAAGGCGTGGCTGCTGGCGGCGCATTTTCTACGCCGCATGCTGCCTTGGGCACTGGCCTTTGCGATTATCCTGGGCATTGCCCAACTGCTGCCCTACAGCCCAGGGCGCACGGTGGTGTTGGTTATTGCGTATGTCTGCCTGTTTGGGCGTGCGTTATCGGTAGTGTTCGAGACCGTCATTGCCTTCTTTAGTCGAGGGCACCGCTTTACCGCTGTGCAGCTGTTGCAGCAGCAGGCACTGCGTGGGCTGTTTGTGATCGGGGCGTTGATCGCTTTGGGCGATGCGGTAAATTCAGCACGCTTGGTGGATCTACTGGGGACCGAACTCTCAAGCCTTGTCTCGATGTTGTCCAATATGCTGGCCGCGCTGCTGGCTGCGCGCTTTATTATCAAGTTCAAGCAGCCAGTACGCCATCTCATTTGTAATCGGCCCTATAAGCAGCGCCGGGAGGCCAGCACGGCCGTTGAGATGGTTCGTACCCTGGGCGGCTTATGGCATATCCCGGCACTGCTACTGGTGGGCGGCTCGTTATTGGCGATTTTTATCACCGTGGGCGATGTCGGGACCGCGCTGGCACGTTCGATAATTTCTGCGAGCTTGCTGGTACTTACCCTGGTGGTTACCGGGTTGATACGCCGTCAATCCGAGCGCTTGAGTAAGCGTCGTCGTCGGCGCTTTAGCCAGTACCGAAAACGCCTCGAGCGCTTTGGGTTTGTGTTGGCGCATATCTGTTCATGGATGGTATTTGCTGAACTCTCCATGCAAGTGTGGGGAGGATCGCTGTTTGGGCTAGGTCAAGAAGCGGTGGCCAGTACGCGTATCGGCCAAGCGCTGGTTAGCCTTGGGGCGACAATTTTGTTGGCATGGCTGGTGTGGATATTTGCCGACACGGCCATCCAGCGGGCGCTGACTTCCTCGGGCCGCGCTCGCGGTCGGCGGGTTAACCAGGCGCGGGCGCAAACCATCACGCCGATGATTCGCAACGTAATCTTTGTCGCCATTTTGATTATCGCGTTTATTGTCGGGCTGGCTAACCTGGGGGTGAACGTGACACCGCTGCTGGCGGGTGCCGGTGTGATCGGTTTGGCGATAGGCTTTGGCGCACAGACGTTGGTTCAGGATTTGATTACCGGCATCTTTATTCTGATTGAAGATTCGTTGGCGGTAGATGATTTTGTGCGCATCAACAACCATATGGGGACGGTAGAAGGGCTGACTCTGCGTACCGTGCGGTTACGCGACCTGGATGGCGTGGTACATATTATTACCTTTAGTCGTATTGAATCGATCCACAATATGTCGCGTCAGTTTGGTATTGCGCTAATGCGGATACGCATTCCCTATGACATGAAAATTGATGATGCCATTACGCTAATGCAGGAAACCGCCCTGGAGCTGCGCAATGACCCGATGATGCGTCATTACATCTGGTCGCCGCTTGAAATGCAGGGGGTCCAGGGATTTGAAGAGGGCTGCCCTATCTTGCGCATGCGCTTTCGGACCGCTCCTGAAATGCAGTGGGATGTTTCGCGGGCTTTTAATCTACTGCTTAAACAGAGGATGGAAGCGCAGTCCATCGATTTGGGTGTGCCGCGTCTAAGTGTCAGCATGGAAGCGCGCTCAGAAGACCATATGGAGCCGACCGGAGGCACCGACCTATCGCTTGATAATGGGGAAGCCACAACGGGTGAGTACGAGGCCAATAAAAAGCCTGCACCGCCCAAGCCCGCCCCGCAGCCTACTCAAGCAGAGATAGAGCGTGATGAGGGGAGGACGTATCGCGGCTCACCTTAAGCCGCAATCGTCTGGCTTAAGGTGAGCCCCAAAGCAATCCCCAAGCCTGTACCGATGGTGAAAATCGCAATGAGTAGCCAAGCGCCGCGCAAGCCACGCCAACGGTTGTAGAGTTTTACGACGTGGCTGACGCGGTCGACCAATTTATCGTGACGGGAAACTATCTCGTCAGGCGGTACTGAAAAATCGTTGGCAACATCATCCTGCCAATGGGCGCCGTGGGTTAGCCCAAGCTGAGTACGCAGCTGCCCAATGTCGCTCAGCGTGGCGTGCAGCTTATCGTAGTCTGCACGCCGCTTGGCGATGGCGAATGCAGCTTCCGCATCCTGGCGCAAAGCGCTGTTGGGGCAGCGAGCAACGGCTTGCTGTAGCTCTTCATCGTTTGCTTGGGGTGGAACGTTGAGGCGTTGGTACAAATCCCGCATAGGTGCATTGTTCTTTTAGGGTTGGAGGTTAACACCAGAGAGTGTGCCTATTTTACCGATAGGTTTGCATCAAGTAATCATAGGCGCTTTTTATACGTTGAAAACGTGCTGAAGCAAGGGCAATTTGATGTTCACTTTGGGTATAGAAGCGATCCGGATGGTGTAGCTGTGCCATGCGCCGGTAGGCACGGCGCACTTCTGCTTGGGTAACGCCAGGTGATAACTCCAGTACCGCCAAAGCGCGGGTGGTGCGATCAGGTGGCGGCGGTGTGGACGAGCGCTGTTGATGGCTGTGCTGATAGCCGTTCTGATAGCCCTGGTGTGAACTCTGGTATGAACCCTGCTGTGAGCCTTTTTGTGAACCGCTTTTCGAGTTTTGTTGCTGGCGCTTTGTGCGCTCACGCTCTTCTTTGCGTCGAGCACGTTCCTGCTGCTGTCGGGCCTTGTCGTTATGAGCTTGGTCTTTACGCGCCTTGTCGTTGCGAGATTTGTCGCTGCGGGCTCTCTCACGCTCGGCCTTTTCCTGGGCTTTCGAATGCGCGCGTTGGGCTTCTTCTTCCTGGCGCCTTTTTTCCTGCTGTTCGGCTTCTTCCTGCGCCTCGCGGGCCTGGCGGGCAGCCTCTTCAGCCTTGCGTGCTTGCTGCGCGTAATAGTCAGCGTCATGGACACGCCAATAGGCATCGCGACTGGGATCTTCCGGCAGAGCGAGCGCGCGTCCTGTAAGCTCTTTAAATAGCGTGCCAAGTGTTGTGGGCAGCACATTGAGCAAATCTGCCACGAACCGCAATATATAATGGTTCGACAGAGAAAGATCGCCATTGTCGGTTGCCACTGTGATGGCTTGATGCATGACGCCAAGGCTATGCTCTTCAGAGCACTCCTTGCGAATGACTTCAGCGGCAAGCTGAATAGCCTTGAGGTCGCGCTGCCGCGCAATATGCATGACTGGCGCCAGTTCATGCCCATGACGAAAGTGCGCACACACCTGGGCCAAACGGCGTCGCCGTTGACCTTCTGAAACGTGTTGGCGGTGTACCAATATCCAGGCCAACAGCAGTAGCTTTGCCGTATCCACTTGGCTGCGGCTTTGCAGTAGCAGCAGCTCAAAGGGGGAGAAACGGGCAATGGGCATTCCCAGGCTCCAAAGGGTAAAAGTAAACCATCCCCGCACGAAGCGGACCACCATGACAATTGGTGTCATGGTATATCATCGCTCAAGGCAATGAAGTAGGAGATTGACCAGGTGATTAACGTCGAGCGTAAAAATAGCTACCAGCTACGCCTTACACGGCGGCTCAAGGAAGAGACATCGCATAGGCTTGACGTCTATCTTTTTGTACCTGGCGAGCTGGGTTTAAATGCTCACGTCATCTCGGAAGAGGCATTTTATCACTCATCCATTAGTGTCTCGCGGACGTACTATAGCGATGCCTACCACCTGCCGCTAGTGCATAGCCGGCTCGCCAGCCGTAATCAGTTGGGCAGCGAATCCTACCGATTAAGCTTAAGTCTTTATGCGTATCAGTATGTGACTGCCATGGAGCGGACGACTCAAAAAATGCTGGTCCGCGAGCGCAAACTGCGTAGCGAGCGGCAAAAAGAGTCCAGCGATGTGCAGACGCTAAGAGAAGAGCTGTGTGAGCAACTGAATGAAATGCAGAAGCTCAGCGAAAGCATTTTAAGGAAGATGCGCCGCAACCAACCCACGGACGAGCGCTTATACAAATATTTTGCCAATATCGACAACTATCTCTCCTGGTTTACTGAGCAGCAGCTGCTTTCACTAGTGGCCTATATGCCAAGAGGTGGCGAGTTTAGTGATATCAAGCGCCAGTTTATCAATGTGTGCGAACGTGAAAGTGAGTATCGACGCGAACAGAAGTACAACTCAGAGCGTGTGATGGAAGACCCGACACGCATGTCGAATAAAATGCGCTTGCTACGCCGCTTGATTGAATATCCGATTACCTTGAAGCAGGAGGCGCTGGAGTTAGGCGGCGGTGAGCAAAAAGCCGTAAAAGCGTTGGCAACCGCACTGGTAATGGCCTGTGTCACGCTGGGAGTATTGCGCGTACGCGAAGTCGTTGGCGATATTACGGCGCTGTTTGTGCTTGCCATGGCGCTGCTGTATGCCTTGCGTGAAGTGTTTAAGGATGACCTGCGCAATACGCTTTGGCGCCTGCTGCGTCGGGGACGGCCAAAATGGCGTCGCCAATACGTTGACCCCACGCGTAATGCACTGGTGGGGCGTCAGCTTGAATGGTTTGATTACAAGCGCTACACCGCCCTGAATGAAGACATCAAGCAGATGCGAAGACGGACCGTGGCTGAGCGGGAAGAGGATGTGCTGCATTACCGCTCCAGTTCGCGTATGTCGCCCACGCGGTTTTTGAGTGGTTACGAGCATACGCGAGAGACGCTGTATATTGATCTCTTGATGCTGACCCGCTTAATGAGCAAAGAGAAGCATCATATCTTTCGGTTAAAAGATGGCCAGGCCGTACGTGAAAGCGTTGAGCGGCGCCATTTGTTCAACCTGGTGGTGCGTGAAACCGGCAGTGAAGATGCCCCCTACCTGGCGCGCTGGAAGGTGGTGGTTAGTCGTTCGGGCATTGTCGATGTCG
Organism: Halomonas sp. AOP22-C1-8; assembly: GCF_052378905.1. NCBI lineage: Bacteria > Pseudomonadati > Pseudomonadota > Gammaproteobacteria > Oceanospirillales > Halomonadaceae > Halomonas > Halomonas sp. AOP22-C1-8. The sequence continues at coordinate 67,969 of NZ_JBQSYD010000014.1, forward strand.
AAAAAGTTGCTGAAAGTGGCGTCTCAGAAGGCACATCCAGTGAGCTCAGTCCTTAAGTGCAGCCTCTGCGCATACGAGTGCCAGCCAGCTGCAAGCGATTCACTCAGAGGCGCCCGAAAAGACGCTTCTGAGTGGAATAGTCAGTGTTAAGCAACATGTAATGGCTGATTAATTGAACGAATTAAGGGCCTTTTCCAGGTTGTCCACACTGCGTTTAGTATGATGCAGCTTATCCAGCCCAAACAGGCCGATACGAAAGGTCTGGAAGTTATCACCTTCATCGCACATTAAGGGCACACCGCCCGCCACTTGAATGCCCGCTTGGGCAAACTTGCCGACAAGCCCGGCGTCGTTGGTGTAGCTGACCACGACACCCGGCGCTTCGAAGCCGTTGGCGGCGACACTGATAAAGCCATGGCGCGAGAGCATATCCCGTACGCCCTGACCAATCGCCTGCTGCTCTTGCTTCACCTTGGCAAAGCCGTATTCGCGGGTTTCCTGCATGATATCGCGCAGCTGGCGCAAGGCATCCGTTGGCATGGTGGCGTGGTAGGCATGCCCACCGTTTTCATAGGCCTGCATGATCGCGTGCCATTTGGCTAAATCGCAGGCAAAGCTGTTGCTTTGCGTTTCGCTTAAGCGCTGTGTGGCGCGCTCGGAAAGCATGACCATGGCGCAGCAGGGTGAACCGCTCCAGCCCTTTTGCGGAGCGCTTACCACCACATCGATGCCCAAATTCTGCATATCTACCCATAGGGTGCCTGCGGCAATGGCGTCCAACACAAACAGGCCACCCACCTCGCGCGTCGCTTGCGCCACGGTACGAATGTAGTCATCGGGCAGCAGTAGACCCGCAGAGGTTTCTACCTGGGGGGCAAACACCACGGCGGGTTTTTCCTGGCGGATACGCTCGGCGGCTTCTTCCGCAGGTACGGGCATAAACGGCGACTGCGGGTCATCGGCAGTCACGCGGCGTGCTTTGAGTACCGTGTGTTGGTCGGTTAAACGGCCCATCTCGATGATCTGCGTCCAGCGGTAGCTGAACCAGCCGTTACGAATCACCAGGGTTTTCTGATCCAGGGCGAACTGACGTGCGACCGCTTCCATGCCAAACGTCCCGCTACCGGGAACAATGGCCGTTGCATGGGCGTTATAGACCTCTTTCAGCGTGGTCGAAATATCGCGCATGACGCCTTGAAACTGCTGCGACATGTGATTGAGCGAACGGTCGGTATACACCACCGAGTATTCAAGCAGTCCGGTGGGATCAACGTTGGGCAGTAGGGCCGCCATGGCGTTCTCCTTAATAAGTAAGCGTGCGAGATAAAGTGCCTTACAGGGTTTGGGGAATTAGAGCCCGAGGAAATAGAGTACGAGGAATTGTTAGGCGAGGCCAGTGCTGGCAGTGTGGTTCGCAAGGCAATAAAAAACCGCCGTCATGAAGACGGCGGCAGAGTGACAACCAGCCTGATGCGGCTAACCGCAGTAATGAATGCGGCCTAGCGTTGAGGCAATTGCTCGGGGCCAAAGGCGTCCGGCAGTAATGTTTCCATGGTGTAGGTTTTGAGCACCTCACCCTGGCGGGAGATAACCATGATTTGCGTATCGGGGGTAGCGAACTCACGAATACGCTGACGGCAATCCCCACAGGGCGTGCACAGGTGCTCGCCTGGCCCCATTACATACACCTTGGCAAGCTCGCGCTGGCCAGCGGTTACCATCGCGCTAATGGCCGATGCTTCCGCACAAAGCCCCTTGTAGTGAGCGACTTCGACGTTAGCGCCTACGAACTGCTGGCCGTCCGGGCACTCCATGATGGATGCCACCGGGTGGTCGGAGTAAGGGACATAGGCATTATTCAATGCATCAAGCAGCGTGTTGACCAGCGCAGAGTCTGCTTGGCTCATAGATGATTCCTCGGTTTAACCCACTTAGGCATTGTGAACCACTTGGGCATTGTGACCCACTTAGGCGTTGGCGGCGTCATCACGCAGGACGGTATCCAGCGCGATGATCATCATATCGTTGAACGTCGTTTGACGATCGGCGCTGGAGAGCGCTTCACCTTTCAAAATATGATCCGATACGGTGCAGATGGTCAGCGCGCGGGCACCGAACTCGGCGGCAACGCCGTAAAGGCCAGCCGCTTCCATCTCAACGCCTACAATGCCGTAGCGCTTCATCAGCTCGGCCATATCGGTCTGCGGGTTGTAAAACAGATCGGCGGAGAAAATGTTACCCACTTTCACTGGCACGTGTTGCGCTTTGGCGGCGGCCACGGCGTGGCTTGTCAGCTCAAAATCCGCAATCGCGGCAAAGTCGTGGTCGTTAAAGCGCATGCGGTTCACCTTGGAGTCCGTGCACGCACCCATGCCGATCACCACATCACGAACGTTAACGTCGTCGCGTACCGCGCCGCAGGAGCCTACTCGAATAATCGACTTAACGCCGTAATCGGTAATCAGCTCTTTGGCATAGATGGACACTGATGGAATACCCATGCCGTGGCCCATCACGGAAATTTTGCGGCCTTTATAGGTGCCGGTATAGCCCAGCATGCCACGCACGTCGTTCACCTGACGCACGTCATCAAGGTAAGTTTCGGCAATGTACTTGGCGCGCAGCGGGTCGCCGGGCATCAACACCGTATCCGCGAAATCACCCTGTTCAGCATTAATATGCGGAGTAGCCATGTGGTTTCCTTATGTCTTGTTAAATAGCGCCATCAGGCAGCATAAGAGAGAAAGCTTTTGCCATCGTCCATTGCGGGAAGGGCGAAGTAATCCGCCAGTGTCTGGCCAATATCGGCAAACGTATCGCGTGCGCCCATCGGCCCTGGCGCAAACCCCGCGCCGCTGACCATCACAGGAATGTATTCGCGCGTGTGCTCAGTACCTTCCCAGCTTGGGTCGCAGCCGTGATCGGCGGTAAGAATCAGCAGATCGTCACTGTTCAACGCAGCCAGCAGCTCCGGCAGGCGAGCATCAAAGTGCTCAAGGGCGGCCGCGTAGCCCGGCACGTCACGGCGATGGCCGTAGACCGAGTCGAAATCGACAAAGTTGGTCATGATCATGGTCGGGCGGTCGCTGGTTTCAGCAGCGGTGCGCGCCACTTCACCCAATGTCGCGTCCATCAGCGCATCGTGGCCGCTGGCTTTGACCTTGTGGGTAATGCCGCAGTGGGCGTAGATATCGGCAATCTTGCCAATCGATACCATTTCACCACCGGCATCGGCGAGCTTTTGCAGTACCGTGGGCGAAGGCGGCTCTATGCTGTAATCGCGACGGTTACCGGTACGCGCAAAGCTTGCGCTGTCTTCACCTATAAACGGGCGGGCAATTACCCGGCCGATATTGTAAGGCTCCAGCAGCTCACGCACGGTTTCGCACAGCGCGTAAAGGCGATCCAGGCCAAAGTGCTCTTCGTGAGCGGCAATCTGGAAGACCGAATCCGCTGAGGTATACACAATCGGTTTGCCGGTTTGCACATGCTCATCACCCAGCCGGGCGATGATCTCGGTGCCTGAAGCATGGCAGTTGCCGATCACGCCGGGCAGGTCGGCTGCCTGAACAATCTTGTCCAGTAGCTCTTGTGGAAAGCTTTCAGCCTTGTCGCTGAAGTAGCCCCAGTCAAAACGTACCGGCACGCCAGCGATTTCCCAGTGGCCGGACGGGGTGTCCTTGCCGCTGGAAATTTCCTGGGCGTGGGCGTAGGCGCCTTCAAGCACCTCGGGGAGGGCAACGCCTTCGGCAACCGTGCTGGTGCTATCCCGGTGGGCGTGAAACAGGCCAAGTTTGGCCATGTTGGGCAGCTTCAAGGGGCCTGAGCGTTCAGCCGTATCGGCGTCGCCACGCGCGCAGGCAGCGGCAATATGGCCCAGGGTGTCCGAGCCTTCATCGCCAAAGGCGGCAGCATCGGCAGCGCTGCCAATGCCGAAGGAGTCTAGTACCAGCACAATTGCACGTTTCATGGCGTTTTCCTCGTCAGGCGGTGCTCATTAAAGCGCTTCACCGCGATAGGTTTCCTGGAGCAGTGAATCAATCGTCGCTTCGCCCGTGCCAATGGTGATGGTAGCACGCAGCTGGGCAGCGGCGCGGTCAGCCTCTTCAGCGCTACGCGCGTGAACGAAGGCTAGCGGCTGCTGGCTATCCACTTGGGTGCCCAGCTCGGCAATCGCACTAAAGCCCACGCTATGATCGATACTGGCGTCATTACGCAGGCGGCCACCGCCCAGCTCGACAACGCTCATGCCCACTGCGCGAGTATCGATGCGCAGCACATTGCCCGACTGCTCGGCATATACGGGTTTAACCACGTTGGCTTTGGCAAGATAGCTGTCAGAGCGCTCCATAAAGTCACCCGGGCCGCCCAGCTCACGTACCATGCGCGCGAATACTTCGGCTGCGGCACCCGAGGTCAGGGCTTTTTCAAGCTGGCTCAGGGCATCTTCACGGCTCTTGGCCAGTTTGCCCGCCATAAGCATTTCAACCGCCAGCTCACGAGTGACTTGCATCACGCGGCTGTTGGGGCGCTCACCGCGCAGCAGTTCCAGCGTTTCGACGATTTCAACCGCATTGCCCGCGCACGGTGCCAGCGGCTGGCTCATGTCGGTCAATAGGGCTGTCGTCGGCGTACCGGCCTGGGTGGCCACCGAGGCGATGCTTTTGGCAAGCTCGTGGGATTTTTCGGTGGTGGGCATAAACGCGCCACTGCCGACTTTGACATCCATAACCAGTGCATCGAGGCCGGAAGCAAGCTTCTTACCCAGAATGGACGCGGTAATCAGCGGAATGGACTCAACCGTGGCGGTAACGTCACGCACGCCGTAAATGCGCTTATCCGCCGGTGCCAGGTTGCCGGTCTGGCCGATGATCGCCACACCAGTGGACTTCACCACATCACTGAAGCGCTCAGGAGCCGGGTAGGGGTCGTAGCCGGGGATCGACTCAAGCTTGTCCAGCGTACCGCCGGTGTGACCAAGGCCACGGCCTGAAATCATCGGCACGAATGCGCCACATGCTGCGACCCACGGGCCGAGTACCAGAGACACTAGATCACCCACGCCGCCGGTGGAGTGCTTGTCGACCACCGGGCCTGGCAGGTTTAAGGAGTCCCACTGCATCACATGGCCGGAGTCACGCGTGGCGGTGGTTAGGGCTACGACTTCCTCACGGCTCATGCCGTTAAGAAATACCGCCATGGTGAAGGCGCCAATCTGAGCATCGCTGATACGGTCATCGGCAATGCCCTGGACAAACGTTTTGATGTCCGCTGCTGCCAGCGGGTTGCCATCACGTTTTTCGCGAATTAATTCCTGTGGGAGCATATTAGTAGCCTTCCTGTGGTGCTGCGCTTTCTACGCCGCCCAGTGTGTTTAATAAATTGGCTAAAAGACTCGATGCACCAAAGCGAAAATGTGCTGGTGTAATCCATGCACTGCCCATGATGTTGCTTGCCAGTGCCAGGTACTCAGCGGCTTCTTCTGTGGTGCGCACGCCGCCTGCGGCTTTAAAGCCAACGTCTTTGCCGCTTGCCTTAATCGCGTTCAGCATAATTTCGGCGGCTTCCAGCGTGGCGTTGGTGGCCACTTTGCCGGTAGAGGTTTTAATAAAGTCGGCGCCGCCTTCAATAGCAAGCTCGCTAGCACGTTTGATAAGCGCTGGGTCTTTGAGTTCGCCTGACTCGATAATGACTTTTAACAGGGCCTGGTCTGCGCAGGCGGCTTTACACATTTCAACCAGCTCAAGGCCGGTTTCTTCGTCACCTGCCATCAGCGTGCGGTAGGGGAACACCACATCGACTTCGTGGGCGCCAGAGGCAACGGCATCGCGGGTTTCACGGGCAGCCGCCATAATGTCATCGCCGCCATTCGGGAAGTTGGTGACGGTCGCGATTTTTACCAGCTCGTTGAGTTTGTGGGCAGTTAGCGCACGCTGAGCGGTAACAATAAACTGCGGATAGACGCAAACGGCGGCCGGATTGCCGTAAGGCGTTTTAAGCTGCTGGCAAAGCGCTTCAATCGTGCTGTCGGTGTCGCTGTCATTCAGGCTGGTCAAATCCATTAAGCTCAGCGCTTGGCGGGCGGCCTGGATGGCGTGGGGAGAGGCTGTCGCGGTCATTGGATTCTCACAAAATTGATAAAAGACAAAACGGGCACTGCGAGATCAAACAGCAGCGCCCGTTGCATGGTGTCGTACTCGCTGTGTTATGTCGTAATACTGCTCAGCGAGATGAAGAAGCCAGCAATAGTGGCTGACATTAAATTGGACAGTGTACCGGCCAGAACGGCTTTGCCCCCAAAGCGGGCAATTTCAGCGCGACGGCTCGGTGCAATACTGCCTAAACCGCCCAACAAAATAGCGATTGAGGACAGGTTGGCAAAGCCGCACAGGGCGAAAGACAAGAAGGCCGTGGTATGAGGCGTCATTAATTGACCCGTCGCGGCAACCACCTGCTCCCCATCAATGTAGGGGGCCAGGTTAATAAAGGCGACGAACTCATTAACCACTAGCTTCTGGCCAATAAAGGAGCCCGCAACGGTGGCTTCAGCCCACGGTACACCCAGCATGAAAGCCAGCGGGGCAAACAGCCAGCCCAGGATCATTTCAAGGCTCAGCGACTCAAATCCAAACCAGCCGCCAACGCCTCCTAAAATGCCGTTGATCAGTGCGATCAAGGCAATAAAGGCTAGTAGCATGGCGCCAACATTGGCCGCCAGCATCAGGCCAGAGGTGGCGCCTGAGGCAGCAGCATCCAGCACGTTGGCGGGTTTGTTTTCCTGCTCTTGGAGCTCTTCCTCGACTTTAGAGATGCTGTCGCTGTCAGTTGCGTCCTGGGTTTCCGGCATGATCAGCTTGGCGAACAGCAGACCCCCCGGGGCTGCCATAAACGACGCCGCGACCAGATACTCCATGGGAATGCCCAGCTGCGCGTAACCGGCAAGTACCGAACCCGCTACCGAGGCAAGGCCGCCGCACATAACGGCGAAGAGCTGAGAAGGGGTCATGCGAGCAATAAACGGGCGTACCACCAGCGGCGCTTCGGTTTGGCCTACGAAGATATTGGCGGTCGCAGAAAGCGACTCCGTACGCGACGTGCCGAGCGCCTTTTGCAGCCCGCCACCCAGAATACGAATCACCCACTGCATGATGCCCATGTAGTAAAGCACGGCGATCAGCGAGGAGAAGAAGATAATGACCGGCAGGACCTTGATCGCGAAGATAAAGCCAACGTTATCCACATCAGCCAGGCCACCAAACAGAAAGCCAATACCATCGTTGGCGTAAACCAGTACCTGGCTCACTCCCATGGAAATGGTTTGCAAAATGGTTTGTCCAAACGGCACATAGAGGACAAACGCCCCGATGGCTGCCTGGATGCCAAAAGCGCCCAGCACGGTACGCAAGCGAATTGACTTGCGGTCGTAAGAAAAAATCAGAGCGATAGCCACCAGAGTGACCATGCCAACCAAGCTCATAAGGAGGGTCATATGAAAATCCTTTGAGTCCGCTAAGGGGGCTCGTTTAAAGTAAGTTGAGCCTGCTTAAAGTATGTTGAGCTTGATAGAGTAAATCATCGCGTTTTGATAAGCATTCGGCGTGCCGAGCTTATTCTCCGAGTAGCGATACTGAACGCCCGTTGTGATCAAATCGCTGGGGTGCCACCACAGGCTCAGCGCACCGTTGGTGCCTACGCTTCCGGCTTTGCCACCTACATAGTTCTGTTCCAAGTAGTCACTGTCGCGGCCAAACGTTTGCTCGTGCCAGTTGGTGACGCTGAAGTTTTGATTAAGGGCGGCGAAGTCATAGCCCGCGACCCAGCCAGCCATGTAGCCGTTCATGCCAGTATAGCTTTCGCTCTGAACGCGTGCTGCGCCAATAAAGGGTTTAAACCATAAACCGTTGGCGAACGTGGTGCGGTAGCCCAGGCCCAGGATTTGGTCTTGTTCGCGGCTGTTATAGCCGTAGTCACGGAAGTCGTACACGTGGGCGTAAAGCGACAGCGGGGTATCCCCCAGATAAATGTGTGACGTTACCTTGCCTGCCGTGCGGAAGTTATCTTTACCGCCGCTTGATTCATCGAACTGGTCATTGGTCGGGTTTTCGAAATCAAAGAAACCGTAGAACTCGCCCCAGCTAAAGCCCGCGCCGCCTTCTATCTCTACGTAGGTGAAGTCACTTTTTGCCGCGTTGGAGGCCGTGCGGCGCTCGGTACCGTTAGACCAGTCGAGGTAGTTAACCGAGACATTGGCAAAGGACCAAAGAGGTGTCGTCGGCTGGGGCGGCGCATCGGCAGCCATTGCCGGTGTTGCCAGTGCCAAGCCAGCGGCTAAAACGCCAACGCTGGTGGTGAATGAAAACGTACGCATTGAGATCGGAGCAGTCATGTAAGCCTCAAGAGGGGTTGCCACAGTTTGGCCGTCGTTAGAATTATGTGGGCTGGCGGAAATGTTATAATTATAACATTGCATGTTATTTTTTTAACGCCCATTTGCAATAAACTCACACCAACGCTTATTGGATGCTGCTATCGGGGTATCGCAGGAGGGCTTGCATGTTCCAGGCGTTAAGCTTGTGGCTTTAATGTCACGGCCATAGGCTAAGCACGCCGTTGGGTAACAAGGGTCATGGCACCCGCCATGCACGACACATTATAAAGTGAATAATAATGGAATTGAGGAGACGCCTGGTATGAGTGACCGTAGCGTCCAGCGGTTGGCATTGCTTCAGGAAACGCTTGCCGGTGGTGGTACGTTGCATTTACGTGACGCCGCTAGTTTATGCGGTGTTTCAGAAATGACCATACGCCGCGACCTTTCAATGCAGCCTTCTGCGTTAACGCTGCTGGGCGGAAGGTTGGTAATGGCAAGTTACCCAAGTAACACTCCTGCGTACGATTTGGCGGAGCAGCAAGCCAACGACTATCCGTTAAAGCACTTGCTCTGCAAGCGGGCCGCAAGCTTTATTGAAGAGGGCGATACGCTGTTTATTGATTGCGGCTCAACGCTGGTGCCGCTTTTGGGGCAGCTGGGGAATTTTCATGAGCTAACGGTGGTGACCTATGCGTTAAATGTCGCCACGGTGGTATCGACGCTACCCAATGTGCGTTTGGTGCTATTGGGCGGGCTATTTTATGCGTCATCACAATCATTTGGCAGCGATGACATGCGCGCCGCCATTGAGCGTATCGGTATCAATAAGGCATTTATTTCCGCTGCTGGGGTTGATTGCACGCGAGGCGTTAGTTGTTTTCACTTTCATGAAGTAGCCCCCAAGCAGGCGGCTATTGCCTGTGCTGCGCAGCGCTTATTAGTGATCGACGCGAGTAAAATCGGCATGATTCGCCCCGCTTATTTCGCATCATTGAACGATTTTGACATTGTTGTGACTAATGAGGGTGCTGCGCCCGCATTATTTACCCATTTTACGGGGCGTGTGCTTACCCACCTTTCTGTTTCATCTACTTATGAACAACCGCGTTAAGAGATTGCGGCTAGGTGCGTCAAATCGTCGCTTTGATTCGTTGCCTGGATCAAAGGAAGATACGCCGGTTAGAGCGGGCCTCCTTCATGTTAGGATGTCGGTTCAATCCGCTACCTGCTTCTAATCCCGGTAGCGCATGTTTTTCCCGGAGCACAGGCAGTACCTTTGGCAGAGTGTTTTGGGAAGAGTATGGGGTGTTAGTTAGCTGACATATGGCATATCGTTTGGCTTGCTGTTTGACGGCTAGTTTTGTAACGCAACTCTGACGAGATCGCACCATGCAACAACCTTCCTACTGGCGCAGGTCAGGCACTCTGGTGCTCATTGCGCTGTGCTTGCTGCTTGCAGGCTGTAGCTCGGCCTTGATGGACCCAAAAGGTGTCGTTGGTGAAACCCAGCGTTCACTGATCCTGAGTTCATTTGGCTTGATGCTGATCGTGGTCATCCCCGTTATTGTTATGACGATAGTGTTTGGCTGGTACTATCGCCGTAGCAATACGATGGCTGAATACCTTCCTGACTGGGCGCACTCTAACTGGATCGAGGGCATTGTTTGGCTAGTTCCTGTCGTAATCGTCGCTATTTTGGGCGTAATTACCTGGAAAAGTTCACACGACCTTGACCCCCATCGCGCACTAGAAAGTGATACACCTGAGCTTGAAATCCAGGTCGTGGCACTTGATTGGAAATGGCTGTTCATTTATCCCGAGCAAGGTATTGCAACGGTAAATGAAGTGGCGTTCCCGGTTGATACGCCCGTCCGCTTCCGAGTGAGCTCCGGTTCGGTGATGAACTCTTTCTTCATTCCTCGACTAGGCAGCCAGATTTATGCCATGGCAGGAATGGATAATGACGTTTATCTCGAAGCTAATGAGATCGGTACCTATAGCGGTCGTTCGACCAACTATAGCGGTGCAGGTTTCTCTGGAATGATCTTCGATGCTCACGCGACATCAGATGAAGACTTTGATGCGTGGGTAGAAGAGGTTCGGCAGTCACCACAAACGCTGACCTACCCAGAAGGCTACTCACAATTGGCTGAGCGCTCTTCGTTCAACCCCGTTGAGTACTTCGCAAGTGTTACACCTGAGTTCTATGAGCGTCTGGTCTCCAGCTTCCGTACTGGCAGCGATCCTGAAACCGACACTCAAGATGCGCCTCGCGCACCAGCTATCGATAGCAATGAAGCCTATCAAACGACCGACAACCAAGCGAGTGGCGAGGCTGAAGAAGGCCAACCTGTGAGCAATGAGGCGGGAGAGTAACCGTGTTCGGTAAATTAACCCTAGAAGCAATTCCCCTTCACGAACCCATTCTGGTTCTTGCGGGTCTCGTGGGGATTCTAGGCGGCGCGGCATTGTTAGGCGCGCTGACCTATTTCCGTAAGTGGGGCTGGCTATGGAACGAGTGGTTCACCTCCGTTGACCATAAAAAGCTCGGTATCATGTATTTCATCGTGGCGCTTATCATGCTGCTGCGCGGTTTTGCTGATGCCTTGATGATGCGTGTGCAGCAGGCGGTCGCCGCAGGTGGTTCGATGGGCATTTTGCCGCCTGACCACTACGACCAGATCTTTACCGCCCACGGCGTTATCATGATCTTCTTCGTGGCCATGCCTATGGTTATCGGCCTGATGAACCTGGTTGTTCCGTTACAGATCGGTGCGCGCGATGTTGCGTTCCCGTTCCTGAACAACCTGAGTTTCTGGCTGTTCGCGGTTTCGGCGCTGCTGGTCAACATTTCTCTGTTCGTGGGTGAGTTCGCTACCACTGGTTGGTTGGCTTACGCGCCATTGTCGGGGATAGAGTACAGTCCCGGGGTCGGGGTCGATTACTGGATATGGGCGTTGCAGATATCCGGGATAGGTACCACGTTAACCGGTATTAACTTCTTCGTTACTATTTTGAAAATGCGTACCAAGGGCATGACCCTGTTCCGCATGCCGATCTTTACCTGGACGTCGCTGTGCGCCAACGTACTGATCATTGCCTCTTTCCCGATTTTGACCGCAACTATTGCGATGTTGACCCTTGATCGTTACCTGGGGATGAATTTCTTCACGAACGATATGGGCGGCAACGTAATGATGTACGTCAACCTTATCTGGGCGTGGGGTCACCCCGAGGTGTACATCCTGATTCTGCCGGCCTTCGGTGTGTTCTCGGAAGTTATTGCCACCTTTGCCCGCAAGCGCTTGTTCGGTTACCACACGATGGTATGGGCAACGATTGCGATCACGATTCTGTCGTTCATCGTATGGCTGCACCACTTCTTCACCATGGGCGCAGGTGCCAACGTCAATGCCTTCTTCGGCATTATGACGATGATCATTGCGATCCCGACCGGTGTGAAAGTCTTTAACTGGCTGTTCACTATCTTCCGTGGTCGTCTGGAAATGACGTCACCAGTACTGTGGACGCTGGGCTTCATCATCACCTTTACGATCGGTGGTATGACGGGCGTTATGTTAGCGTTGCCAGCAGCCAACTTTGTACTGCACAACAGTCTGTTCGTTATTGCTCACTTCCATAACGTTATCGTTGGTGGCGTGGTCTTCGGCATGATGGCGGGTCTGACCTACTGGTTCCCGAAAGCCTTTGGCTTCACGCTGGACGAGAAGTGGGGCAAGCGTTCCTTCTGGTGCTGGATAACCGGTTTCTACGTGGCGTTCATGCCGCTGTATGTTCTGAGCTTCTACGGTGCTGCGCGCCGCATGAACTCTTACCCGAACGCTGAATGGCAGCCCTGGTTTATCGTTGCTTTGCTCGGTGCACTGCTGATCGCTGCGGGGATCGCTTGTACACTTATTCAGTTCTACGTAAGCGTGCGTAACCGCGAAAAGTATGCGGATGTGACGGGCGACCCATGGGATGGCCGTACGTTGGAGTGGTCAGCTTCATCGCCGCCCCCGTTCTACAACTTTGCGCGTCTGCCCGTCGTTGGTGATATCGACAGCTTCTGGTCACAAAAGCAGCGTGGCAACGAGCAGTTGGACAATGCGCCTTACACGGATATCCATATGCCGAGGAACACGGTGGCCGGCCCCGTCATCAGTGTCTTTGCGATGATCTTTGGTTTCGCCATGGTATGGCACATCTGGTGGCTGGCTGGGTTCAGTGCCATTGGCATGCTGGTGAGCTTCCTGATGCGTGTATCTAACGACGATATCGATTACTACGTGCCTGCTGCAGAGGTCGAGCGAATCGAGCGTGCTCATCAACAACGTGTGGAGGCCCAAGCGTAATGGCTACTGAATCCCTACATCATGATGCTCATGCTGAGGAGCATGAGCACCACGATGCCGGTCCTACCAAGGTATTTGGTTTCTGGGTCTACCTAATGAGCGACTTGGTGATCTTCGGAACACTATTCGCTACCTACGCCGTGCTCATGAAGGGCACGGCAGGTGGGCCGACCGGCGCGGATATTTTTGAACTACCTTTGATTCTTTTCGGCACCTTTGCACTACTGATCAGTAGTTTTACCTTCGGCATGGGCGTTCTGGCGATGAACGCCAATCGTGTCGGTCAGGTGAAGATGTGGCTGGGCATTACGTTCGTGCTGGGCCTAATGTTCCTGGGGATGGAAATCTATGAATTCTATCACCTGATCCATGAAGGTTTCGGACCAGATCGTAGCGCCTTTTTATCTGCCTTCTTTACGCTGGTAGGTACTCACGGTCTGCACGTGACCTTCGGTATGATCTGGATTTTGGTCATGCTGGTTCAGCTTTCGACTAAAGGTCTGAATGATAAAACGCGTCCGCGTATCCTGTGCTTGAGTCTGTTCTGGCACTTCCTGGATATCGTCTGGATCTGTGTATTCTCCTTCGTCTACTTGATGGGAGTGCTGGTATGAGTTCTTCTAGCCAACCGTCCGGTCACGGCACCGTAAAGTCTTATGTAACGGGGCTTGTACTGTCGTTAGTCCTGACTGTCATTCCATTTGGCGCGGTTATGCTGGGTTCGTTCAGCTTGCCCGTGAACGTGGGAATCATCGTTGTGACGGCTGTTCTGCAGGTTCTGGTTCAGCTTGTGATGTTCATGCACTTGGACTTCAAGACAGAAGATGGCTGGAACATGCTTTCCTTCGTCTTCACGGTGCTGATTCTCGGCCTAGTGGTAGGAGGTTCGCTGTGGATCATGCAGCATCTACATCTCAACATGATGATCGGCTAACCAGCATGCCCAATAGGTGGCACGATCTGCTTGAGCTAACCAAGCCAGGCATCATTGGCGGCAATCTAATTGCCGCCCTTGGCGGCTACTTTCTAGCCGCGCATGGTGAATTCGATCTGGTGACGTTTGCTTCGGTCATGTTGGGGATCGCATTAGTGATCGCCTCAGGCTGTGCCTGTAACAACGTGATTGATAGGGACATTGATGCTCTGATGGCGCGCACGCGCCATCGTCCTCTGGTGAGGGGAAGCGTCTCTATCACGCAAGCATTGGGCTTGTCGGCGTTTCTGGGTATCAGTGGTGTGGTCTGCCTGGCATTAGGCACTAATGGGTTGACGGTGGCCTTGGCTGTTATCGGATGGGGCGTGTATGTGGGGGTGTATAGCCTCTATATGAAGCGCAACTCCGAATACGGCACGGTAGTAGGCAGCCTGTCAGGCGCTATGCCGCCCGTGATCGGGTACTGCGCCGTGACGGGGACCTTTGACAGTGGAGCGATGGTTCTGCTGTTAATCTTCTGCCTCTGGCAGATGCCTCACTCCTATGCCATTGCGATTTTCCGCTATGCCGATTACCAACGCGCTTCGATTCCCGTTCTGCCTGTTGTTCACGGGATCAAGCGCGCAAAGCATCACATCCTTGGCTACATTGTGGCGTTTATTCCCGCCTCATTGGCTTTGGTACTGGCGAGTCAGGCAGGTACTGGCTACCTGTGTGTCGCACTGACCATGGGGGGCTACTGGCTCTACCTGGCGATTTGCGGCTACCGGCTGGATGATGATGTACGCTGGGCCAAACGCGTATTTGGCGTATCGATTTTGACCATCACCGCGATGAGCCTGGTGATTGTGTTGGAATCCATGGTGCCAATAATGTGGGCGTGATTGACCCACACCGCTAAGTGGTTGAATGAGAAAAGCCCCGGGCAGTTAAACTGACCGGGGCTTTTTCTTGTCTTAACGCTTACTTACCATTGGTCGCACCTGCGAAGTTTATCAGGTGCGATGACGGGGTTACGCTTCTCGCTGGCTTGCCTGAATAGCGGTCAGCGCGATGGTATAGACGATATCATCCACCAGCGCGCCTCGGGAAAGATCATTCACTGGCTTGTTTAAGCCTTGCAGCATGGGGCCAACACTGACTACGCGAGCACTACGCTGCACCGCTTTGTAGGTCGTATTGCCGGTGTTCAGGTCCGGGAAGACAAAGACGGTGGCGCGGCCCGCTACGGGCGAATCTGGCGCTTTCTGTTTGCCCACGCTCTCAATGGCGGCTGCATCGTACTGAAGCGGGCCATCGATCAATAAGTGCGGGGCACGCTCTTTGGCGATGCGCGTAGCTTCACGCACTTTATCGACATCCGCGCCGGTGCCTGAATCTCCCGTTGAGTAGCTGATCATGGCCACGCGCGGCTCAATGCCAAACGCTTCTGCGGAGCGAGCGCTTTGCAGGGCTATTTCAGCCAGCGTTTCGGCATCCGGGTCCGGGTTCACCGCACAATCGCCATACACCACTACCTGCTCGGGCAGCAGCATAAAGAAAATTGACGATACCTGGCTATATTCTGGCGCGGTCTTTATCAGTTGAAACGCCGGGCGCACAGTGTTAGCGGTGGTGTGGATAGCACCCGAGACAAGGCCATCGACTTCATCCAGCTGGAGCATCATGGTGCCAAGCACCACGTTATCCTGTAGCTGGGCCTCAGCGGTGAGTTCGTTAAGCTTGCCACGCCGACGTTCTACCATGGGCGCGATATAGTGGGCACGCGTGCTTTCGGGGTCGATAATCGTCAACTCGTCGGGCAGTGCTAAACCGCGGTTACGCGCCACTTCCTCGATGTTTTCACGACTGCCCAACAGCACGCAGTTGGCAATGCCGCGCCGCTGACAAATAATCGCTGCCTCCACCGTGCGGGGTTCGTCGCCCTCCGGCAGTACGATTCGTTTTTTGGCGTGCTGCGCCTGCTTGACCAACTGATAGCGAAACGCCGAAGGCGATAAGCGCCGTGCATAGCCGTGGCTTAACTTGTCTTTTAGCCATTCAAGGTCGATATGGGCAGCGACAAAGCGCGCCACCTGCTCGGCACGCTCGAAATCATCAACGGGGATTTCGCTGCTAAGCTGGCTCAAGTTTTGAGCCGTGGTCAGGCTGTCGGTTTCAACCGCCAGCACGGGCAGGCCGGTTCTAAGCGCTGGGCGACACATCTCAATCATATTGTCGTTAGGCAAAAAACCATTGGTCAGCAATATGCCCGCCAACTGAGTGCCGTTCATGGTCGCGAGGGCGGATGCCAGCACGACGTCGTCACGGTCGCCAGACGCCACCACCAGACTACCGGGTGTAAAGATATGCAGGGCATTCGCCGCGCTACGCGCGCACAGGCTTGTCGACATTACCCGGCGGCTCGCCGCATCGCCTTCATTCAGCACCTTGGCACTCAGTGCCCGTGCCACGTCCAGCGTGCGGGGGGCATTGAGTGTTTTGCTGTAAGGCACAATGCCGATTAGGTGAAAACTGTCGGTGGCCAGTGACGGTGAATAGCCGCGAAGCTCGTTAAGTACCGACTCTTCAAGCTGCGGCTTAATGGTGCCCGG
This sequence comes from Halomonas sp. AOP22-C1-8, assembly GCF_052378905.1. Classification (NCBI taxonomy): domain Bacteria; kingdom Pseudomonadati; phylum Pseudomonadota; class Gammaproteobacteria; order Oceanospirillales; family Halomonadaceae; genus Halomonas; species Halomonas sp. AOP22-C1-8. Next base: position 84,223 of record NZ_JBQSYD010000014.1, read on the forward strand.
CGCTGCCGAAAGGTCATCTTCCTGGCCGTAAGGCAGGTTTTTCATGCGCATCAGGATGCCGCCCAACGTGCGGGTCGAGCTAACCCCGCCAAAGCTTCTGGCGTGCATATCAAGCTCTTCAGCAAGTGCCTGTGGCTCGTTTAAATCCCCGGTGCCCACCAGGATGATGCGGGCATTAAGTGCATGCGCCAGTTGAGCATTGGTTTGCGTCGCGTACGTGGTGTACTGGGTAGGCACTACGCCTTCCACTACGACTAAATCCAGCGCGTTACCGTCCCGCTCAGCCTGCTGCGTTACCTGTTCATAAAGCTCGACCACATTCTCCAATAGCTCATCGGTTTGGTCATCGCGCAGCAAGCGCTCCAGCCGGGTTTGTGAGATCGGCGAAGGCGGGCGCAGGTTGAGCGTGCGAGACACCAGTGCCGTTGAGCGATCAAGGCCTGGGCCGTTCAGCTCTTTTTGCATAAACGGCTTCAAAAAACCGGCTTTAAGGCCAATGGTGTCGAGCGCCTGAATCAGGCCTAAGCAGGCCGAGGTTAACCCGGCCCCCATGCTTGTGGGCACTAGAAGGATGGCTTGGGGTTGAGAAGGGGACGAACTCATGCGTGGGCCTCCAGGCATTGACGTGTTTCCATTGCGATACGGCCTTCTTCGTCGGTAGGAATGACCCAGGCTTCGGGACCCTGATGATTTTCCCTGTCCAGCTTGCCCTCTTTGCCGCGAATCATCACGTTATTGCTCGCCTCATCAAGAGCAAAGCCAAAGTGAGGCAGCAGGCTGATAACGCGGCGGCGTACAAGAGGAGAGTTCTCACCGATGCCGCCGGTAAAAATGACGCCATCAAGCGTCGGCAGTGCGCAAGAGAGAGCAGCAAGCGACTTGGCAATGCGGTAGCAAAACACGTCGAGCGCCAGCATGGCTCTTGCATGACCCTGCTCGGCTGCTTCCTCGACTTCGCGCATGTCGTTGGTTAAGCCAGAAAGCCCCAATAGCCCGCTTTGCTTATTCAGCACATCATCAATCTTGTCCATCGACCAGCCCAGCTGGCGGTGTAAATGGGCGTGCAAGCCTGGGTCGACGTCGCCGCTGCGCGTGCCCATCACCAGGCCTTCCAGCGGGGTAAGTCCCATGCTGGTGTCCAGGCTTTGATTATTCCACACCGCTGCGGTGGAACAGCCGTTGCCCAAGTGGGCTGTTAACCAACCGCCCGCGCCGCGAGGGCTAAGCTCGGCCGCACGCTGGCTAACAAAGGCGTGGCTAGTGCCATGAAACCCGTAGCGACGAATGCCGTGTTCAGCGTAGAGGTTCTCTGGCAGGGCATAGCGGTAAGCTTTTACGGGGAGGGTTTGGTGAAACGCGGTATCGAATACCGCAACCTGAGGTAGTGCTGGAAATATCTTTTGAGTAGCGCTGATGCCTGCCAGGTTGGCAGGGTTATGCAGAGGCGCCAACGCGGCGGTGGCCTTAATCGCACTGATAATATCACTATCAACCAAGGCGGCCTGAGTAAACTTCTCTCCGCCATGAACAATACGATGCCCAATAGCGCCCGGAATGCGTCCTTCCAGGCTGTTTAAAATGGCGTTGAGCGCTTGAGTATGATCAGCATTGGGGAGTGCATGGCTAAAACTTCCCCCCGCGCTATTTATTCCTTTTAAACGGGCATCGGCGCTGCCTAAGCGCTCTGCCAAGCCTGCTAAGCGCGGGGCATCAGGGGCCGGATCGATCAGTGCGTATTTAATAGAGGATGAACCACAATTAATAACCAGCACCGGTGCATCCATAAAGAATCTACCAAAAGAGTAAAGGTTTAGTTTGTACGTTAGTGTGGCAGGCGGCAAGGGGCATTAACGTAGGCGGATATTTGTTTAGCCATTCGACTCAAATCCGGGCATGCTTGGCGGTTAACGTTCTTTTGCTGCCTGGAGCCTATGACTACGTCCTCGTTACCCAACCACCTGCCGCGCCACTTGGCCATTTTGCTGCTAATGACCGTTGGCACCATGTTCGCTGCCAACCATGTATCGGCCAGGCTTGCCTTTGATAACGGTACAGGGTTACTGCTGGCCGTATTAACGCGTTCCGGGGTAGCCTGTTTGATCCTGCTCGCCCTTGTGATCGTTCAGAAGAAACGCTTATGGCTGCCTTCGGGCACTTGGCCCTGGCAACTGGTGGTAGGTCTTCTTATCACCATTCAAAGTGTCAGCCTTTATTCAGCGGTTGCGCGGCTTCCTGTCGTTATTGCGCTACTGTTGGTCAATACTTTCCCCATTCAGTTAGCACTATTGAGCTGGGCGTTGGGCGGGCCGCGTCCGTCGCTTCGCAGTTGCCTTATTATGGGGACCATTTTAATCGGGCTGTTGGTCGTGCTGGATATTCCAGCGTGGCTTTCCAGTGCTGACAGTATGGGGCCAGAGTGGGTCGCCGGTATTGGATTTGGGTTACTGGCCGCGTTCGTTTTCGCCTGCGCGCTATGGGTTACCGAGCACCGTTTATCCCAGGTAGGCAGCACGCTGCGCAGTCTTTTAACCATGCAAACCGTGTTTTTCGCCATGGTAATCGGTGGGGCTTTAGGTGTTGTGCCCGGTGGCATGAGCCTACCTGACAATAGTCAAGGCTGGGTGGGTTTGGGGCTTTTGGCGCTGCTCTACGCCACCGCGTTCTCGACACTGTTTATTTTTGTGCCGCGCTTGGATATGGCGCGCAACGCCCCGGTCATGAATATCGAACCTGTCGCCTCTTTGGTGATCGGCTATTTCGTATTAGGGCAAACGCTAAGCCCCGGCCAGTTATTGGGTGGGGCGGTCGTGGTGGGTGGTATTGTCGCACTTAGCCTATCCAAAGGGCGGTAAACGTTGCGTTCTTTTCGGACATGTACCACAATGAATCTGTGTAAGGAAACACTGTTTTTTAACGGAGGTACAAGACGATGAAGATGACCGTATTATCACTCACTTCTGCGGCACTCTTGGTCGGCGCAGGTGCATTCGCTGCATCAGCACAGGCACAGCAATCATTGGGTTACCCTGAAGGTTACGTGGCGGGCGACGCCATGTTTTGGAACCTTGACCCTGACCGCGGTTCCTCACGTAACGACGTAGGCCTGCGTTTACGCGGCGGCGCGCAGTTCAATGATTACTTCGCGCTCGAAGGGCATCTGGGTACCGGTGGCTCCGATGGTGATACCAAGCTGGATTACCTGGTAGGTGCTTACGCAAAAGGCATCGCGCCTATTACCCCCAATGCACGCCTTTATGGTCTGGTCGGTGTCACTGAAGTGGATTTCGACCACGACAGAGAAAGCGGTTTCTCCTATGGCGCGGGCGGTGAAATTGATGTCGCCAACAATCTGGCCATCAGCGCTGATTACATGCGTTATCTGGACAAGTCTGCCTACGATTTCGATGCCGCAAGTGTGGGCTTAAAATACCGTTTTTAATGATTAACGCTTAAAACGCGTTAGTGGTGTATCCAACCCTAGGGCCTTTTGGCTCTGGGGTTTTTTTATGGGATTTTTTCTGCAGGCAGCCAAGGGGGCTACTCAATAACGCTCATAAAGCAGAAGCGTGGATCATTGTTAGCTTGCTAATCATTTGCTAAAATACGCTATTCCATTAAGCATGCGCTGGCCATAAGCGCTCTGCGCGTACGCAGAAGGTGCGCAAATCAACGAGTAAAACTTCATGTCCCCTGATCAAAAATTCGCCCGCTGGGTGAAGGTAGCGCTGACTGCCTTTGCACTGCTGTTTATCTATTTCTTGATAGCTGACAGCTTCATGCCCATGACGCCCGAGGCCAGGATAATGCGCCCGGTTGCCCGTGTAGCGCCAGAGCTCAGCGCGCCAGTGAAAGAAGTGACCGTGCGTGACCATCAACAGGTTGCCAAAGGCGATGTACTGTTTCGTCTAGACCCCGAGCCCTTTCAACTTGCCCTTGATCAAGCGCGGCTAAACCGTGAGCAGGCTGAGCGCGAAAACACGCGCCTTGAAGCAGAGCTTGCCGCCGCCCGGGCGGTGCTGGCCTCTGCCCAGGCAGTTGCGGAGGAGCGCAGCAGCGAGCGGCGCCGTGGCGAAGCCCTGGTGGGGCGGCAGAGTATCTCACGCCAGCAGTACGAGCAGCAGGTGGCGGCTGAGCATACCGCCCTGGCAGACGTGGTTTCCGCCGAGGCGAACATACAGAGCCTGGAAGTACAGCTAGGCGAGAACGGAAATACCAACCTGCGCTTGCGCCAAGCCGACAACGCCCTTGAGAAAGCGCAGTTGGACGTCGAACGTACCGAAGTGCGGGCGGCAGAGTCAGGCCAGGTGACGAACTTGCAGCTTCAGGTGGGCGACTATGTTCAGGCAGGGCAGCCAGTGATTGCACTGGTGACTCAGAACATGGATATCGTTGCCGACTTCCGTGAAAAAAGCCTACGCCACGTACTGCCCGGCGATTCGGCTGCGGTGATCTTTGATGCCATGCCTGGGCATATCTTTGAAGGGCAGGTCAGTGCTTTTGATGCTGGCATACGGGAAGGGCAACTGACCGCTGATGGGCAGCTGGCGGATATTCCTACCTCTGACCGCTGGGTGCGCGATGCGCAGCGTTTGCGTATTCATATTGCCCTCAACGAACCCATTGCGGCGCTGCTGCCAAGCGGTGCCCGGGCAACGGTGCAACTGCTGCCGGGGGAACATGCGCTGGCGCACCCCTTTGCATGGCTACAAACGCATCTGATCAGTTGGCTACATTATGTCTACTGATGCGGGTTCTACTACTGCAGGGCCCGCTGGTACAAAATCGGCGGATGCCAGCACGTGGTCAATCAGTCACGTGTTGCGTAGTTTTTTTAAGCGCACGCCCCGCCGTAGCGGCGCTGCCCCAGAGGCACCTGCCTACCATCGCCTGAGTGAGAATGCCCTGCGCCAGTGTTTGCGGGTGGCCGGTGGCGGCACGCTCGGATTTATTATCAGTCAGTTAATGGGTTGGAACTACGGCGTTTTCTTTACCGTTTTTCCGATGTTTTTGCTGGGTATGGTGCCCATTCTGAATATCAGCATTATTCGCCAGTTTTTAGGTAACGTATCGGTGAATGCGCTGGAAGTCAGCCTGGTGGTCGGCCTGCTTAAACATATGCCAGTGGTGATGACGCTGGTCGTGTTGGGTATGTTCCTGTTTCGGTTTAGCTTGATGGCAAAAGGCCCGCTGTTTCTGTTTGGGGCCAATGGCGTATTAACCTTAAGCATTCTGCTGCATTTTGCGAGCTACCCCAGCGTCGATCTAGCAGATTTGTTGGCCTCCAATTTTGTGGCCAGCGTGCTCGCCGTGTTCATCGCCATGCTGATGTACACTCTTTTCCCTGATGTTGAGCCCCGCCAACCGCCGCCCAAAAGCACCAAGACTAAAGCGCAGATGCGCCATGAAACGCTGATGGGCGGCATTACCGCGACACTTTCCTTTGTCGTTTTTCAGGTGCTTGACCTGCAGGGGTCGCTCTCGGCACAAATGGCGACCATTCTGGTACTGTTCGCGATGGGCTATGCCGGTGCACGCGTATCCGCTCGCAAACGCGCCATCGGCACGCTATTGGGATGTAATCTGGCGCTGATAATGCAGCTTCTGCTTTACACACAAAGCAATCACTTCCTGCTGGCGATTGTGCTTTATTGGTTGGGGCTATTGCTGTTTGGGCGCGAACACATACTTGAAGGTGGCGGTTCCGGCATCGGGTTTGGCGGGATGACCACTTTAGGCATTCTGTTTGGGCAATCATTAGGACCGAATCAGGACCTTGTCTATAGCGCCCTGTATCGCTTTTCATCCATGAGTGTGGCGCTGGTAGTAACGCTGCTGTTCATGGCTTGCCTGCATTATGTGCTCAACCTTTGGGAGCCTACGCGACTACCAGAAAGAAAGTGAGGTAACTTTTTTAACAAGGGCTACTCTAATAAGGCAGCTGTGATGTGAAGGGCAATATGTTCTTCTCTCCAGCGTGTTTCCTGCTAACGGATTAGAGGTGTATGTCATGAGTGGAAAAGACGATAAAGTAAAAGGCGCCGCTAACAAAGCCGCTGGTAAAGTGAAAGAAGCGGCTGGCAAAGTAACGGGCAGCGAAAAAACGGAAGCCAAAGGCAAAATGCAGCAGGCTAAAGGCGAAGCTCAAAAAGGTAAAGGCGAGGTGAAAGAGAGCCTCAAGAAAAAATAGCCTTGCTACGCACGTTAGCGTAACACGTCGATAACAGGGGCCTTCAGGCCCCTGTTTGCGTTTATGCCTTTCGTTTTCAAACCGTTTTACACTTCCTGATACAGCCGGCTTCCCGTTTGGCGAAACTTCTCCGCCTGCTCTTCCATACCGCGCTTAACCGACTCCGCGTCGTTAGTGCTTTCTGGCGTGCGGTCGCGGTAGGTGTCGCGTACTTCCTGGCTAATCTTCATCGAGCAGAACTTCGGCCCACACATGGAGCAAAAATGGGCGACCTTTGCGGAATCCTTGGGCAGAGTTTCGTCATGGAATTCCCGCGCGGTGTCTGGGTCTAGCCCCAGGTTGAACTGATCTTCCCAGCGAAATTCAAACCGCGCCTTGGAAAGCGCATTGTCACGCCGCTGTGCTGCCGGGTGGCCCTTGGCGAGATCCGCCGCGTGGGCGGCAATTTTGTAGGTAATAATACCGGTCTTTACGTCATCTTTGTTGGGCAGGCCCAGGTGCTCCTTCGGCGTGACGTAGCAGAGCATGGCACATCCAAACCAGCCGATCATCGCGGCCCCAATGCCCGAGGTAATATGGTCGTAGCCTGGTGCGATATCCGTGACCAACGGGCCGAGTGTGTAGAAGGGCGCTTCATCGCAGTACTCCAACTGCTTGTCCATGTTCTCCTTCACAAGGTGCATGGGCACGTGACCGGGCCCTTCAATCATTACTTGCACGTCGTGCTTCCAGGCAATGTGGGTCAGCTCGCCCAGGGTTTTAAGCTCGGCCATCTGCGCTTCGTCGTTGGCATCGGCGATAGAGCCAGGGCGCAGGCCGTCACCCAGCGAAAATGCCACATCGTACTGCTTGCAGATCTCGCAGATTTCCTCGAAGTGGGTATACAGAAAGCTCTCCTGATGATGATACAAACACCATTTGGCCATGATCGAGCCGCCGCGCGAGACGATGCCCGTCACCCGGTTGGCGGTCAGCGGCACATAGCGCAGCAAAACGCCTGCGTGAATGGTGAAGTAATCCACACCCTGTTCGGCCTGCTCAATCAACGTATCGCGAAACACCTCCCAGGTCAGGTTTTCGGCCACGCCGTTGACCTTCTCCAGCGCCTGATAGATGGGCACCGTACCGATAGGCACTGGCGAATTACGCAAAATCCATTCGCGGGTTTCGTGGATATTCTGCCCGGTGGAGAGATCCATGATGGTATCCGCACCCCAGCGAATGCCCCAGGTCATTTTGTCGACTTCTTCTTCAATCGACGAGGTGACGGCCGAGTTGCCCAGATTGCCGTTAATCTTGACCAGAAAGTTACGCCCGATAATCATCGGCTCACTTTCGGGGTGATTGATGTTATTGGGAATAATCGCCCGCCCACGAGCAACTTCATCGCGCACAAACGCCGGCGTAATCTCTTCTGGGATGCTGGCGCCAAAGCTCTGGCCGCGATGCTGGTGGCCCAAAATTCGCTCTACCTCGGCATTGCCCAGCGCTTGGCGGCGCTGGTTCTCGCGCAGGGCGATAAACTCCATTTCCGGAGTGATAATCCCTTGGCGGGCGTAGTGCAGCTGGGTAACGTTTTTGCCTTCTTTTGCCCGGCGCGGCGTGCGTTTCAAATCAAAGCGCAGTTGGGCCAGCATGGGGTCGTTGGCGCGGCGTTTGCCGTACTCAGACGTATGGCCTTCTAAAAACTCGGTGTCGTCGCGCTCCTCAATCCACGCCCGGCGAAGCGCGGGAAGCCCACGGCGTAGATCAATCTGGGCGTTGGGGTCGGTGTAGGGGCCTGAGGTGTCGTACACCAGCAGCGGCGGGTTCTGTTCATCCACGCTGGTCGTTTTGGTCGGCGAGAGGCTGATTTCCCGAAACGGCACGCGGATATCCGGGCGCGAGCCTTCAAGATACACCTTGCGTGAACCGGGTAGCGGGGAAATCGCGGCGGCATCCACTTGGGCGGTTTCGGCTAGAAAGCGGGCTGTCTTCTGGGTAACGGTTTTGTTCACGGTTATATCCTTGTTATTGGAATTAATGGGAAAGGTCCAGGCCCATCTGCCAGAAGTCGATTTCCAGGCGCGTAGCATCGCGGAAAATTTTGCTGAGCTCATTAAAGCGGGCAGGGGTGACGTCGGCGAGGCGAGCATCAAGCCATTCAAGCTCGGCCTGCATGGCCGCTTGAAACTCCTCGCTTTCGTACATCGCAATCCAGGCATCAAACGGGTTGTGTGTGCCGCGTAGCGTTGTGGATTTTGCGTTCAACCAGTTGGCAATCTCGCCATAGCCCACCAGGCAAGGAGCAAGTGCTACGTGTAAATCCAGCAGGTCGCCACGGCTACCGGTATCCAACACGTAGCGGGTGTAGGCCATGGTCGCCCGAGCTTCTTGTAGCTCGGCAAGCGCCTCCTCGGAAATACCCCATTCGCGACAAAAGCCCACGTGTAAGCCCAGTTCCACATCCACAATGGTTTTCAACCCTTCGTGGGCCTGGCGCAAATCGGCAAGTGTAGGGCTTTTGTAGGCGGCCAGCGCATAGGCGCGAGCGAAGTGAATCAGAAACAGATAATCCTGCTTCAGGTAGTGGCGAAATGACGCTTCAGGCAACGTGGCGTTGCCCAGCTGGCGCACGAAATCGTGCTCAATGTAGGCGCGCCAATCGTCATGGCAGGCAGTGGTTAAATCAGTAAAGCGGTAGCCCATACATCCTCCGGTGGTGGTGATCCGAAGGGCAGGCGAAAAGATCGAGGAAATGGCACGGAAGGGGGCGAGCGATCATGGGAGAGAGCTAGCCGGCGCCATCGCTTGATCCCTACGCCGGTACCCGCGCTACATCAAAAGTAGCGCATTAGCCGGATCAGGTTCAGCGGGACCAGCACTTGGCAGCAACATTGCTACGCCCTGCGCCATCTCAGCCGGATATCACCGGCACCCCGTCAAGCATTCAACTCAGCGAGTCTAGGTGGCGGTGGAGGGAGATGCAAGGGGGCGAACGGTGGTGCTCCGTGTTAATTTGAATCGATTATGTCTATCAACACTCACCACCACAGCATGATGCGATCAGGAAGTACCGACATTGACCACCGATAACAAAACGGGTTGGGAAGCCTTCTATCGCGCCAATCAAACGCGAGCCGCCTCGCCGCTGTTACGCCGCGCTTTGGGGGATGAGTGCTTAGCCAAAGGCAACGGCCATGCTATCGATTTAGGGTGTGGAGGCGGCATTGAAACCGCTCTACTGCTGACGTCGGGGTGGAAGGTCTTGGCGATCGACAAAGCGCCCAACGCCATTGCGCGAGTTGAAACATTAAAAGCTGCATTACCCAGCGCTGGTCTGACAATTTTGACTTCGAGTTTCGAGGAATTGAAAGGCTTGCCATCGTCTGCCCTGATCCACGCCGGGCTAAGCCTGCCGTTCTGCGAGCCAACGCACTTTCCCATACTGTGGAGCATGATCCTTTCAGCGCTTGAGCCGGGAGGGTTATTTGTCGGACACCTTTTCGGTAATCGGCACGATTGGGCCAGGCATCCAACAATGAGCTTTCACTCGAAGCAAGCAGTAGAAGCGCTGTGCGATGGTCTGAAAATTGAGCTTTTACGCGAAAGCGAAGGAGAGGGCGGGCTGGTACCGCATCACTGGCATCGGTTTGATCTTATCTTGAGAAAACATGCGGCTTGATTGAATCGGTTTGTTTAAAGCAGCGGCTGCCACGTGCCTTGATTTACTACAGGTGTTGCCTCACTTCGGCGCCCGTTATCGCAGCAGCGTGTCTTGTTCCATGAAAACGAATGAAGAAGCGAATCCAATAGAAATACGTTTTCTCAGTGCGAAGGCCATAACGTTTTACCCACAAGGTGGCCCGGACCCTATCCATTAGCTTCATGGGGGTATCCCTTTGTATTCATCTTGGCGTGTATTTATATACAGTGTTATTGAGAATGGCAAATCGTGCCAGCATGCGAATTTTGGATAGGCAGCCAAAATTTGCTTTGCTAGCAATAGAATCAATGAGGTAGATTTGGTTTAGGCGGCTAGATAACCACTGTTGACCCAAATAGGATCGTTGATGCCACAACCCGTAATGGAATTAAAAATGGCGCCGGCAAGGAGCGCAGTTCGTGACCTTCGCAGCAATCTGCGTTGGATTATCGTCATCGCTGCTGTTTGGGTACTTTATACACTTGCCAGTTCTGCTGTAATCCGTATATGGGAGGATTGGGGGTATTGGCACTCGTGCTATTTCACCTTGATCAATATGACGACCGTTGGCTTCGGTGATGTCACTCCTTTAACGCAGCAAGGGAAGATAGTGGCGGGGGTGAATTCCGTCGTTGGCTTGATGCTTTTTGGTGTCTTCATAGCGTCGATTACGATGGCGCTTCAGCCATCTTCGTTCGATGGCACAGCAGAGTTGAAAGATGTTGCAGTGCCTAGAAATAAGAGTGTCGAAGATGAGGGGGTAAAAGAAGAGAAAGTAGGTCGCTTTCTTGAGGCTGTGAACGGACTTGTTTCACTTGGTGACGAGATGGGTGAAGGTCGCCACCGGGACTATCCGAAGATTGTTGACATTCTTGTTGATGTGGAAGGTGATACCGGTAGAAGCAAGTACATACATCTACACGTCAGAATCAGAAATGGCTAACAAAGCCATTAAATTCGCCCCCCGCGGTCGCCGGACGCTCGTTCCTCGCGCCGTTTATGGCAGGCGTTATGTGCCAAGCAAACTTCGAACGGCTTCGGTCAAATTCAAAGTGAGGACGCAAAATGAAAAATGATAAATTAAGTAATCTGATTCTTTCGATAAAGCTTCAAGTGAAAGATGATGTTCAGGCAGGTGCTACAACTACTCGGTATAAATTACCGGAGGCGGCGCTAGCTGATGATGTCATTGAGGCACTGGATGCACATTTTAAACATTATAAAAGCTGCTCCATAGATGATGGTATTTTGGTTTTGGTACACCCTGATCCGGAAGACTAGTGAAAACACATAGCAAGTGCAGGCAAGGGACGCTCCTAACGTAGCGCCCTTGCTGCAAGTGTTATCAATACAAAATCGGAGAGAGTATGGGATATCTGGAACCTTTGTACTTGAATGAGAAAATGGTTTTGAATGCTGCTGCATACTTGTTTAAAGGTGTTGGCTCAGAATCAGAGGAGAGGGTTTCTTCTTCGGCAAATAGTCAGGCCAATGCGAAAATAGGAATTTCATTCTTGCAAGGCTTGCTTGGAAAAGCAGAATTAGGCGTTGAAGGGAAAAGTGCAAGCGCAAACGAGGTTACAACTATCAAGCGGTATACATTGGGTGGCTTGCATATGACCGTCGTTGATGAATTGGAAGAGAGGAAAGATATAAAAGATTTCTCAAGTGCTGATATGGACAAAGGTCAATACATTAAAGCAAAGGCCATATTGCAACCGGTTGACATTTTTCAGCTTGTGGAGACACTTCAAACATCGGCCCCCTTGATTGTTCAAGGTTTAAAGCACTTCGGCGTAAAACTTGGACTTCAGAAGAAGTCTCTTGACGAGTTTCTTAAATATGAAAAGCCACTCGTTCAATTAATTGATGCGATAGAACAGGACTACTTGAAGTCCAAGCAGCTTGAAATGCTTTTGTGCAACCCTGAGACTGGAACCCCATTTGGGGTTGTTGATTTAGATGTCACGGACTATGACGCAAAGGAAATTAAGGCCAAGCTTACTGATGGTGAGTTTGCTGTCATTGGAAAGTTAACAAAGCGTATTGGTGATGGAGAAACGTTGAGCTTAGTTCAAAGAACCTTCTTGTCATATGTGATGAGTGTTTTGGATACGTTAATGGTAGTGACCAATGACATGAATCGCTTAAATAGTTATAGAAACTCAATAGATTCGGCAAAGCCATTTGTCGAGCGGTTTTGTCGCCTTTCGATAGATGGGCCTGCTTACAGAATGACAGCGATGTCGGTATGTGCATAGTTGCTATCAATCGCAGGCACAGGGACAAAATTTCCGCTGCGCTACAATTTTGCGCGTGCTGCGGGCGTTATGCTTCTAGGGAGTTCCAATGAAATACTACTGGGTCAATCAAGCAAAATTTGTACCGGAGGCCGGGCAAGGCATTATTCAAGCTGATGTTAATAGCGATGATCACGCTAGAAAAAGAATACTTGAAGTTGAAAGTGGCGATATAATATTTTCGTTTACCCCTAATGGGTTGGGGGCGATCTTGATTGCAGAAGAGAACGTAAGAACTAACGCTAGCCTCTGCATAGTGAAATGTGATTATAATCACTTAGAAAGTTCGATTAGCATTCCATCGGTAGTTGAATCTCTTTCGGGGCATCTTGGCAACCTGTATTCTCCTATTAACGTAAATGGAACAAGAAACCAAGGTTATTTGTACCCTTTAAATGATGCCGCAGGCATTATTCTATTAGATATGGCTGGCTTTACTCTTGATAGCTTAACCGCAGGAGATAATGGTAACTCTGTGCCTGGAAGAAAGTCTGTGCTTATAAGTAGAGTTGTCAGAGACACAAAAGTATCAAGGGAAATAAAAAAACTTTATAGCCACGTATGCCAGGTATGTAACACCCCACTGGAAACATTATCTGGGGCCTACGCTGAAGGGGCTCACATTATTCCATTGGGAAAACCTCATGATGGTTCAGACATAGCTTCAAATATACTATGCCTATGTCCTAATCATCACGTTTTGTTCGATAGCTTTTCATTTTCTATATCAGATAGTGGAGATCTGATTGGCTTAGAAGGTGTGTTGCATCTAAAGCAAGGTCACTCAATATCGAATGAAAGTTTGAAGTGGCATAGGGAACAGCATAACAAAGCATTACAGCGGATAAACCGCTGAATGCGGCGTTATCAGAAAAATCTAAAGCTCGATCCTGAGTAGAGTCTATGGGATCTATAATAATCGGAAAAAGAATGAAAGAAGCAGTAGACGATACTCCTTATTTAATATCTCTCCAGAGTTGTAATCGAATTGCGAGAGAAGAATATATAGCCGTACAAGGTTATTTTGAGCGTTGCGATACTATCATTGAGGCACTGAGCAAAAAACTGCAGGACGTGATTGGGCGTGGTTGCCAGGCTCTATCCGAAGACAAAATGTTGGAGGATGGCCTGACCGGCATGTTGCAGGATCTTGAGAGAGACTACGGAAAACTTCTTTCTAAACGAAATGCTAATCTCGCCAAGCAGAAAAGAAGCCTTGACTGTTTCAATGTCATGCTCTTTGGTCGAACGATGGCTGGCAAGAGCACTATTCGTGAGGCCATAACTCGAGGTGATGGCCAGACCATTGGCAAAGGAGCGCAAAGAACAACGCGCGACGTTAAAGAGTATGAATGGAACAACTTGAGGATAATCGATACCCCTGGCTTCGGAGCCTATAACGGTCAGGAGGACTCGCAGATTGCCCACGAGATTCTTGAACAGTCAGATGTCGTGCTGTTCATGCTCAACAGCGACAGCATCCAAGAGTCGACCTTTGTTGAGCTTGAGCAAGTTCATAAGCTTAACAAGCCGTTGATCTTCGTGTTGAACATGAAAAAAGATCTAGAGAATGATGGTAACCGGCGACGGGCATTGAGGAATCCGGAAAAGTATATTTTCAAAGAAGAAGATATCCAGGGACATACTGACCGATTAAAGAAACTTGCCGGCCGTGCAGGCATAAATCCGAGCACAGTCCGAATCATCCCAATTCATGCCCAGGCCGCATTCTTGGCGACCACAGATTCGGGGGAAGAAGGTTCGCAATTACACGATCTTAGCCGAATTGATGACGTTCTGAATGCACTTATTGGTGAAGTGGAAGGGAATGGGCCGATCCGAAGAGTCCAGACGTTTCTCGATTCGAGCCTTCATCATGTTGATAAACAGAGCTTGCTCGTCCTAAGCCAAAGGGATCGGCTCACCAAGCTCTTGCAACAGTATGAAAGTAGTTTCACTCGTATATCTCAATGGAGGACAAAAACTCTTCGTGATGCGCCACGGTTGCTCTCCAAGGAAGTGGATGTTGCTTTTAAACCGTTAGTTGACTCTGTTGCAGATTTTGTTGATGACCACATTGAGGATGAAAGTGTAGCAGTAGCTTGGGAGCATCATTACAGGAGTTTTAAAATTACAAAAAAGGTAGAGCGATCGGCACAAGCCTTGGCAGAACAGGTGGTAGAAGAACTTCAGGATTTCAATCGAGAAATGAATGAGGGCTTGGATATCACCTTGTCTTTCGAGGTTGCTCACAATGGGAGAAATTTCAGCGAGTCCGACTTCAAGCGTATAAATGGTTGGGGCTCTGCTATAGCCGGGGCTGTAAGTGCAATTGCATTTTTTAACTCATGGAATCCTGTAGGCTGGGTGGCGGTGGGTATCGGCATAGTGTTCACAATATTTTCATTTTTTTCTGATAGCCGTGCTAAAAAGCTAAAAGAGGCCAAGTCTAAACAGCGCCAGGCTTTGCTTGAGGATATCGAGAAAAGTAAGCGAAAAATAAAAGCCAATTTAGAAGGCTGGTTCGACACAAGCCTCCACCGGGCCATTATTTTGCCGACAGTACACAATCTGTCTCTTCTTTGTCAAGCGCTTAATGGGTCTATAAGTGGGTTGGATAGTACTGATAGTCAGCTCGACACTCTAAGGCATGAGGTTAATTTTCGCCTACTTAATCGAGTTGCTTATATCATCACAAGGCAGCACTTTATTCTGCCGAAAGCTTTAAAGATAGTGAGGCTTCCTGGCTATGCTTGTTATTTTATGATCTCGAATTATTTTCGAAATTCTGAACTTCTTCGGGCTATGAGTAAAGCCATGAGGGAGAAAGTAGTCGTAGTGTATGACACTGATTTGGATAAAAAAATTTCCCACCTTTATAGGGGGCTTGTAGAAAAAGTCGAGCTTTCCGAACAAGACAAAGTGTCCGTGTTTGCCCAGAAGCAAAATATTAGCAAGATCATTGGAAAAGATCACCGCCGAATAAAAATGGTGGCTGCGCTTTGTTCCTGTGAAATTACCCTTGTCACTATTTAGGAATGAATTATGACTGAAATTGGTTACAGTGCTCTCAAAGATAAGGTTGAAAGCCTTTACCAGCGCTCTAATGAGCTATGGAGCGCCAGCAACTTCAAGGCATCCGAGGCAGGGTTTGATATTGATTTGGCGCCTTTAAATCTTGTTTTTGCCGGTCAGTACAGTTCTGGGAAGTCTTCTCTTATTAAAATGTTGACAGGTATTGAGGACATTAAGATTGGGGCTGGGGTAACAACAGGTGTGGTCACTCAATACCAACATGAGTCGTTAACTATCTGGGATACCCCAGGGATTCTTGCGGGTGAGTGCGAGCAGCATGACGCCGAAGCGCTTGAGGCCATAGCGAAAGCAGACCTGCTGATATACGTAATTACCAATGAACTGTTCGACGATGTCGTGGGCGCCGCCTTCCGCAACCTTTGCTTTAACCATGGCCGCGCCAAGGAGATGATGATTGTTATCAACAAATTTGAAAGTGACTCGGCCGACAAGGAGACCAAGATCGCGGGCATCACCCAAGTGCTTGAGCCCAAAATCCCAGAGGACTTTCCCATCGTCTTCACTGACGCCCAGTCATTCTTTGACTCCTTGGATGAGGAAGACGAGCAGGAACGCCAAGAGTTGTTGGCGCTTTCCAACGCTGAAGAGTTCAACAACGCCATTGATGGTTTTGTCGCGCAACGTGGCCTATACGCCAGACTGACGACGCCGCTCCAGCTGCTTCAAATCACGTTGGAATCAAAAATTGACGAGCTAACCATTTCTGACCCGCTTCAAAAAGGCTTGGTTAGCTTACTCAATCAAAACAAGCGCGTTTTTCAAGTCAACAGACGCGACCTCATCAAAAAGGTCGGGACGGACCTGGACAAGCTTAACGGCCAGATTGTTGAGCAAGGAAACCAGCTTGCTGATGCTTTGGGTGGAGAGCAGGAAGAATTTGAAAAGGTACAGGACAGCTCAACATATGAATGTGAGCGACTCATAAACTCTGCCTTGGAGGATCTGCAGGTCACTGTGAGCGAATGCCTATCAGATCTTGAGGCTGAGTTAGTTGAGTTGGCGAATACTCCTGCTAGTTTGAAGATCAATGAAGCTTTGGATGCTGCAAAGAATTTCAATCCTGAAGCCGAACAAGGGAAAGTCGGCAGCTTCTCTAA